>CAZZBG010000012.1:0-10187 GCA_964652865.1 uncultured Candidatus Saccharibacteria bacterium | reverse complement strand
GGTTTGTACTGCTCAAACATCCGGAGTAGTGAGCGGGGAGTGGTGCAGCTGTGGTTTGCGTGAATTAACGCCCCTTTTTGTTTTGTGTACTCTTCTGCTTGTTCTCTGGTTCCTCGCCATAAAAATTGATCTACAGCGTACACGCCTACTTCGGTATCTGCAGAGACACGTTTCCCAGGGACTAAGTAGTCAACGCCCATAACGGGGTATGTTGGTTTAAAGCCGCCAGTGATGTATTTTCCTGTTTCTCTTGCGAGTCTATCGCAGACTTCTAGCATCTCTATGAATCGTTCCGCGGGGGTTCGTAATACATCTGCTTGGATAAGCATGAACGGCTCGTCTGGGTGCTCATTATAGAGCATTGCAGCGGTAAAACCAGTTGCTGGTCCTTGGTTTCTGGTTTCTGGTTCAATAAAAATATTCGCTTCTACGATTTCTGGTACCAGTTCCATTGCGAGAAGACTTTGCGCTTTGTTGGTTTGCAAATAAATCTCTTCTGGTGCGTATTTGAGGCGTAAAGCTTCCCAGTTTAGTTCGAATAATGACTTCCCATTAAACAAAGGGAGAAAGTGCTTGGGGGAGGCGGCACGGCTTTCTGGCCACATTTTTGTTCCGACACCGCCACAGATTATTACTGGAATCATAAACGTTAGTTTTTAGGAGAAGCTTTATGCTTCCGTTGTTCGTATAAATCTAGAATAAGTTTTTTTATTTGTTCTGGGTGGGATACATTTTCAAATTCAAATTCATTTTGGGCACTGCTGGTTTGCACGAGCACGTTCCCAAAATTAAACACTGTTGGGAGTAAACCGTGCGCGCTACTTGTCACTTCTTCGACATTCTCTATTTGAATTTCAGTAACTTTTCGTTTAAAAATCCCTGACTGATCAACGTCCACCATACGCATGTCAGTAATAATTTGGAGTGAGAGATAGTAGAATTTAACTACCAACAATAGACCAAGTAATATTACTAAGTAGTACGTATAAAAAAGGAGCGAAAGGACAAGGAGCGCGCTCTCGCTCAGTGCGGTGGACACGAGGGCGGGGATGTACATGTGTGCCAATATGCCCGCTATAAATAATAATCCAGCTATGCCCAAGCGTATGTAGAAGAGTATAGGGTGCTCACGAATAACGAGGTATATTTTTTCGTTGTCTAACTGCGACTCAAATAGTTTATGCATAAAAGTATCGAACGATAGTAATGATTGAAGCGCCGACTATGCCCGTAAAGCCAAGAAGAAATAAAAAACTAGTCATCCGAGCCACACTTGTTTTCTCTGCGTTCTTATTGAGGATAAGCAAGCTGATCCCGCCAATACCACCAAGAATAACTACTGCGAGTGCATATAAAATCAATGCTGTACTCGTGAGTCCAAAAGGTATATTTAAGATTTGATTCATTGCAATTTAATTAGGGTTTGGTATGTGTAAGTGTGTGTATGCGTTTGCCGTGGCTTTTCTGCCTTTTGGAGTTCGTTCAAGCAGTCCTTGTCGGATTAAGTAAGGCTCGTATATGTCTGTGATAGTATCTTCTGCTTCACCAGTAGCAATAGAGAGTGTTTGCAAGCCAACAGGTCCGCCAGAAAATTTGGTAATTAGTGTTTCTAAGAGTAGTCTATCACCTCTGTCGAGGCCGAGTTGGTCTACGCCGAGCTGTTGGAGGCTTTGGGTGGTATCCGATAATGTTATTGTGCTTGAACCATGTAGTTGCGCGTAATCTCGTGAGCGTTTAAGTAATCTATTGGCAATACGTGGGGTGCCTCTGCTGCGCTTGGCGATTTCAGCGCTGGCTGTTGGCTCTATATGGTAGTTTAGAATAGCGCTTGAGCGGTCAATAATTGTAGCAAGATCAGCCTCTGTGTAGTATTCAAGATGAAAAATATGGCCAAATCGGTCGCGGAGTGGGTTAGAAATAAGACCGACACGAGTAGTGGCGCCAACAAGAGTAAACTTTGGAAGCTGCATGCGTATACTCCTTGCTCCTGGGCCTTTGCCTACTACAATATCCAGCACACCATCTTCAATCGCGGGGTATAAAACCTCTTCTGCTGTGGGGTTTAAGCGGTGGATCTCATCAATAAAAAAGACATCACCTTCTTCTAAGTTAGTAAGGATTGCCGCAAGGTCGCCAGCACGTTGCAAGCTGGCGCCAGAGCTGATGCGTAAGTTTCTCCCAGTTTCTTTAGCAATAATTCCGGCTAATGTGGTTTTCCCAAGCCCGGGTGGCCCGTAGAGGAGTACGTGTTCTACAGGTTCGCCCCTTAGTTTTGCTGCGGATAGAGCAGTATGAAGGTTTTGCTTGATTGCGTCTTGTCCGACGTACTCTAAGAGGCTCGTAGGTCTGAGGTTTGTTTCAAACGCTGCCTCTTCTGGTGTTTCTGGGTCTTGGGTAAGTGTATTTGTGGTGTCGCTAGACGTTATCATGGGCGTTATGCAAGTTACGCAACAAACGTGAGTGGAAACGTACTCTATTGGTTTATTTAGTTTGCAGTTGGAGTAGGTGTTGGGGCGGTAGTTGGAGTAGGTGTTGGTTCTGCAACTACAAACTTCTCTTCTTTTTTGAACAATGCTGGAGGTAAGTAGTTTGATTTAAACACATCGTCTCGAGTGTTGCCATTTATAGTTACATGTCTTGTCCAACTCGCTTTGAGGGACCCGTCTGCTTTGCGGTCAGTGTGTACTGGTTCATCAACAACAACGGTTCTACCATCGCTTGTGCCGTATAAATCAAAAGCTAGGTGTGTTTTATCTTTGTAGTATGGCCAAATTAAAACATGAGCCGGTGTGTCATTTTTAAATTTGAGGTCTGTTACTGGTGTGTAAATTGTTGCATCGGTCCCTGCGGGGAAGTAGTGACTTACCGAGAATGCGTGGTTTCTGCGTTGGGTAATTGCCATGCCCGATTGCATAACTGCGCGGTATAAGGTAGAAGAGACTTGGCAAATACCTCCACCAAGCTCTGGCTTTAATCCATCAGCCTTAATAACGATTTCTGGTTTGAACCCTTTTTCCGCTGTCACATCTCCGAGGTATTGACCAAAGCTAAAAATTTCACCAGGCTTTACGAGCACTCCTTTTACTTGATTCATCCCAGCTTCAATGTTCGCGAGTCTATTTTTGGAGCTATTAGAAAAGTCAGAAATTCCGCCTGCGAGAAATTCATTAATCCCTAAGGTGTTGGTTTTGGAAAGGGTGGTGGTTGCTGCTATAGGGATGCCAACTATGGTTATAGGCGCTGGATTTGTTGTAGTTTGTTTGATTGTTTGCAGTACTGCCAAGGTGGTCAGGCGCGTGTCTGGGGTTATGCCAGCTTTGCCAGGATTAAACTCCACAACTCTATCGCCCGACATTCGAAATACTGCGTTTTCAGGGTTTAGTTGCAGTGAGTTAAGTTGCGTTTTAACCCACTCATACACGACTTCTGGGGCGAGTGCCGGTATTACTGCGTTTTCTTGCGTGAGTTGCAAGGTTTGTTTCGACAGGATTAAAGGTGTTTGTGAGATGGTATATGGAACTCTACTTTTGGTGGCAGAAACGAGCTCAGGTGAGATTTCTAATTGAGGGCTGTTAGTTTCACTAGTGGTTTTTATGATATCTGCTACGGTAGCGGTCTTGGCGGAGACTGATTCAGGCTGAATTATGAGCAGTAAAAAAAACGCAGGTATGAGCCAGAGAAATGGGTGTTGTATTGTTTTGCTATAGTGCTGCATATTATGAGGTGAAATGTATGTAAATGGTGTTTTTGGGTAATAAACGCTTTGCTTTATCTGCCCATTCTATAATAGAAACAGTTTCAGGGCTTCCCCAGTGTTCCGTGAGGCCGCTTTGTACTATTTCGGTTTCAGACTCTAGTCTGTATAAGTCAAAATGTTCAATATGCAGTGATCGCTTTGGGATTTCATACTCTTGCATGAGAACGAAAGTGGGGCTACTGACACTACCGCTGTACCCAAGCGCTTGCAAGAGGTGTTGGGTGAAAGTTGTCTTACCTGATCCTAACGGCCCTATTAAAGCTAAGGTTGCCCCACCATGTATCTGCGAGGAGATAGTTTGGGCGAATTCTGCAACTTGTGGCAGGGTGGTGGTGAGAAGAGTGGGGCTTTTCGGCATTGCAAGAGAGTCTTATAAGGGTGTATATATATTGTACGGATATTGACCCACTAAGTAAAATGGGCTATAGTTTAGAACTTCTTAAAGTTTTTTCTATGGGAGATACACAGCTACAACAGATATTCGAGCATATCCAGAAATACCAGAAAATTGCCATTATGGGACCACAGAACCCTTCTGTGGATGCGGTGGCGGCAATGAGTGCATTGGCATCTGGTCTGACTGTGCTCAAAAAGACGGTAACCTTGGTGGTTGAGGGTGGTGTTCCTCATCGGGCAGAGTTTTTACCTTTTACGGACGCAATGCAACCACTGCAGGTAGATGCTGCTCATCTTATTATTTCTGTAGATACAAGCAGTGCTAAGCTTGCAGAACTTAGTTATGACTCTCTTCCAGATAAGCTGCAGATTTTTTTAAGTCCGAAAGAGGGTAAGTTTTTACCGCATGATGTCACTGTGCATGCGGGTGAGTTTCCGTTCGAGCTTATTATAGTAGTCGGGGTTCAGTCTCCAGAGCAGTTAGGCGCTGTCTTTGCAGAAAATACTGAACTATTTTATTCCTTACCAAGGATAAATATAGATATTCACCCAGAGAACCAAAATTTTGGCACTATTAATTTAGTCTCTGTTGAGGTGAGTGCTCTTTCTGAGTTGGTGTATCACATCTTGGCCCGTTTTGGGGAAGTAGAACTTGTGCCAGTAGCTGCTACTGCTGTTCTCGCGGGTGTTCTGGCAGCAACGAATAATTTATCTACGCTTAAAACCTCTACGAGACTCTTTCCAGTAGTGGCGGACGTAGTCGCTGCTGGTGCAGACCATGCGGGAGTGGTCAGCAAGTTGTTTGCTCCGCAGACGTTAAGTATAACGCAATTACTTGGTAGGGCTTTGGCGCGAGTAAAACAAACCGACGACCACGGACTTGTGTATTCCATGCTGCTTCCAAGTGATTTTGCTAAAACAGGCGAGACTTTGGAAGTTTCTCCAAATATTCTTACGTATGTAGCGCATTATTTTAGTGGGGCTCTTTCCTGCGTATTGGCTGTGTCTTCTGGTGGAGAAACTAAGGTGTATGTAATACAACATCCTGCATTGGACAGTACTACACTTGCTTTGCATCTTGGAGTGGGTACGTGGGAGTCTGGGATGCTTGATACGGGTGTGGTATATCTGTATGGGGTGAGTACTCAAACAATAGAAAATATTGAGTCGCAGTTTGCAGAGGTAGTAGAAAGTGCTTGGAAGAAAGCATAATAGTATGACCGAGCAAGAGTCATCGTGTATAATGAACACGATGACTCTAATTTTTTGCACATACTAAAAATGAGTAATTCATTTTTAAAACCAGATGCTTCTACTTCTAAAGGTAAAGTTTTTTCAAGGCAGTTAGAAGAAGTGAATGCAACCTCTCAAGCGAAATTACTTGGGTTGCCTTACATTAATTTGTACTTGTCACCTGCAGACTTGAACAGTATTAGTCTGTTTACAGAAGCCGAAGCTGTTGCGTGCCAAGCCGTTCCATTTTCGAGAGATCACGAAGTTATCCGAGTGGCGACAACTAACCCAGAAAATCCGTTACTACAGCAAAAATTGCAAGAGCTGGGAAAAAAGTATACGGTCAAATTATATATAGCTTCAAAAGCTGGCTTTACGTATGCGCTTAATTTTTACAAACATGTCGTAACACCCCCCGAACACACGAACGACACTATTCGTCTGAATTCGACAGTTAATTACTTGGAGCAGTCCAAGAAAACTACATCGAGTACCGGTGAGTCATTGCGTGGATTAGTGGGGGAGAATGTTGATTTACTGTTCGGTCTTGCTATGCAATTAGGCGCTTCCGATATTCACATTGAACCAGAGGAAGGGGTTGTGAAAGTTCGCTTTCGAGTAGATGGTGTATTGCAGGACCTAATCCATTTTTCCAAGCCTGAACAAAAAAACTTACTTGCGAGAATAAAAATAATCGCGAAGTTAAAACTGAACACAGAAAGCATTCCCCAAGATGGGCGTTTAACGTTTATTTGGGATGAGTCAGCAGTGGATGTTCGCGTCTCCACCTTACCTTCCGCGTACGGTGAAGGTGTGGTTATGCGTTTACTTGGTGTGGGAGCGGTCAATTTAAAAATAGAAGATTTAGGTTTGGTGGGTAAATCAAAAGAAGTTATAGAAAAACAACTTGCGCGTCCAAACGGCATGATTATTACCACTGGACCAACGGGGAGTGGCAAGACTACGACACTTTACGCTTTTTTAAACGAACTCAACGAACCAGGAGTTAAAATAATTACTATTGAAGACCCAGTGGAATATAGGCTAGAAGGGGTACAACAAACACCAATTGATCATGCTGCAGATTTTGGTTTTGCCAAAGCACTCCGAGCTATCTTACGACAAGATCCAGATATTGTAATGGTTGGTGAAATTCGCGATGCAGAAACTGCAGATACCGCTCTGCAAGCAGCGCTGACTGGACATGTGGTATTGTCTACACTGCACACGAACGACGCTTTTGGAGCAATCCCAAGATTGATAACTATGGGCGTGAAGCCATTTGTGATTGCACCAGCAATAAACGCAGTGATTGCACAAAGGCTTGTGCGACGGTTGTGTGATGCGTGTAAGCGAACCTATCAGTTACCGGTTGCCTTGCGCGAGAAAATAACCACTACACTGGCAACGCTTCCTTCTGGTCCAGTGGCTGTTACTGGTTCGGAATTCTATACTGCACCAGGGTGCGCTACGTGTCATGGTTTAGGGTACAAGGGGAGAGTTGGGGTCTACGAAGTTATTGAAGTGAACGACGTAATCAAAGAACTCATTTTACGTGAAGCTTCTACAAGTGAGCTAAAGGCGCAAGCGCTTGCAGACGGAACCCTGACCATGCTTCAGGACGGGCTCATGAAGGCATTACAAGGTATTACAGATGTAGAAGAAGTATTTCGTGTGGTAGGAGAGTAATTAGTACTGAGTAACTAGTACCGAGTAGCGAGAAAGATAAGAAAGTCTAACGTCGTCAGGTCTTAACGTCTTCACGTCAGAAGAGGAAACAAAGGTCACCCTTGCGTTGCGCATGGGTGACCTTTGTTTAGATTTTCCTCAATATAGCTGTAGCGGGCGCAGAAGTAAAAATTAAGAATTAAAAATTGAAAATTTACACTTGTATAGACAGAGGGGTACCTGCTACTAGCCGGCAGATTGCGCTCTTCCTTCTCTCTTATCCCTTCTGTATAATGCTCCTATGGCTACCAAACAAGCAAAAAAGCGATACATGCTCATAGATGGGAACGCGCTCGTGCACCGCGGGTACCACGCTGTTCCAGGACTGACGACCAAATCGGGACAGCCGGTAGGGGCTGTGTATGGGTTTACTATGATTCTGTTACGTGCGATTAAAGACTTAAAACCAACGCATATCGCTTGCAGCTTCGACCTTGCTGGACCAACCTTCAGGCATGAACAATACGCAGAATACAAAGGTACTCGGGTCAAGGCGGATCAAGAGTTGTACGATCAATTTCCAAAAGTAAAAGAGGTGGTTCGTGCGCTCAATATTCCTATTTTTGAAAAAGAGGGTTTTGAAGCAGATGACGTTCTCGGAACTCTTGCGCGCGAACTTTGCGTGCAAAATAATCACTCATGTGAAGTCATGATTGTGACGGGGGATATGGACACCTTACAGCTGGTTACTGACTGTGTGAAGGTGTACACCTTAAAGAAAGGGATTAGTGATACTGCGATATACGATACGAAGGCAGTGAGGGAGCGGTATGGGTTAGAACCAAGTCAGATGATTGACTACAAAGCGCTTCGGGGTGATCCTTCCGATAATATCAAAGGAGTGAAAGGTATTGGTGAAAAAGGTGCGGTAGACATCTTGAAAGCTTTTCAGAGTATTGAAAAGCTATACGCACATATTCATGCAGGTACGGTAGGGGAAAAGATTAAACCGCGGGTGTTGCAGTTATTACAAGAGCAGGAAGAATCTGCCAGGCAGTCTTATTTTTTGGCAACAATTGTGCAAACTGTGCCCTTGCACATAGAAATCCCCGCGTACGAATTTTCGCAAACGCATTTGCAACACGTCACCACGCTGTTTCAAGAGCTTGAATTTAGAACTTTGCTCGATAAATTGCCAAAGAGTTACAACCCTCTTGCAAATTCGTCCGTAGAAGAAGTGGACACGGCAGAGGAAGTACATGTGGGGTCTGGTGGTGTTTCGTTAGGATCTGTGACTTCCCAGGAGTACCATTTGGTAGACACTCCTGAGCGCCTTGCCCCACTTCTTGCGGAATTGCAGACTGCGACTGAATTTGCCTTAGATACAGAAACTACTTCTGTGCAAGCAGTAGACGCAGACCTGCTTGGTGTTTCTTTTTGTGTACAAGCTGGTGTCGCATATTACGTACTAGCCACTGTGCTAAAAGAGAGTAAAGAATTACAGAAGTACTTAGAAGGTGACTTGGTAAAAATTGGGCATAACATCAAGTATGATTTTGTCGTGCTCCAGAATGCTGGTATCGTGTTGGGTGGTAGTTGGTTTGATACTATGATTGCTTCCTATTTACTGAATGCTGGTACGCGACAGCATGGGTTAGACGCTCTTGCATTTACAGAATTTGGTTACCAAATGCAGCCGATTGAGGATTTGATTGGGAAAGGGAAGAGTCAGATTTCTATGGCAGATGTTCCGGTAGAGAAGGTGTCTTGGTATTCCTGTGAAGATGTCGACATGACTCTACGACTCAAAGAAAAGTACGCTCCAGAGTTAGCAGTAGAAAACGTACAGTCAGTATTTACTACTATTGAAATGCCACTTATTCCGGTGCTTGCAGGTATGGAACAAGCAGGGATTTTGCTGGATAAAAAATTATTACAAGCCCTTTCTGGGCATGCCGAAATAGATATTTTAGAACTAGAAAAAGAAATACATGCACTTGCTGGCCAGGGGTTTAATATTGCATCGCCCAAACAGCTGAAAGAGATATTGTTTGAAAAATTAGGCTTGTCTAGCGAAGGAAATAAAAAGACAAAGACTGGGCTTTCTACTGCAGCTGGGGAATTGGAAAAAATGCTGGGGCAGCACCCGATTATAGAAAAAATTATGCAGTATCGTGAACTGACAAAGCTCCAGTCTACGTACTTACTTGCGTTACCTGAAATGGTAAACAAAAAAACTGGACGCATTCACACGAGTTACAACCAAACAATTGCTGCAACAGGGAGATTGTCTAGTACAGATCCAAACTTGCAAAATATTCCTGTAAAAGGAGATGGTTTGGGTAGTGAAATCCGTAAAGCATTTGTTGCGGCGAAGGGGTATACGCTGCTTTCATTGGACTATTCTCAGATTGAACTGCGCGTCGTTGCGCACTTGTCTCAGGACAAAGCAATGATGGATGTATTTCGTCGCGGTGAAGACATTCACACTTCAACGGCTATGGGTTTATTTGGAGTGACCGCAGAAAAAGTAACCAAAGATATGCGCCGGCATGCAAAAACAGTTAATTTTGGTATATTATACGGCCTTTCTGCTTTCGGGCTCTCTTACCGGATGGCAGAGCTTAATCTAGGTGATGCAAAAGACTATATAGAAAAATACTTCGCTACCTACCCAGGGGTTAAGGCCTACATTGAACAGGTGAAGGCGGAAGTGAAGGCTACCGCAGCCGTGGTTAATGAGCTTGGCCGAAAACGAAAGTTTCCAGAAATTAAATCTGGACAGTTCTTTATTCGCCAAGCAGCAGAGCGAGCGGCGGTGAATTTTCCAATCCAGTCTTTGGCTGCAGATGTCATTAAGGTCGCCATGATCAACATTCATTCCGCGCTCAGCACTGAGCATACAACATTCAACGCTGATTGCCGCATGCTCCTCCAAGTGCACGACGAACTAGTTTTCGAAGTGAAGGAAGATAAGGTAGAGCAGTATATTAAACTCATAAAACCGCTCATGGAAGAAGCTATCAAGCTTTCCGTACCAGTACTGTGTGAAGCGAAAGTTGGTAACAACTGGGGAGAGATGGAAAAAGTGTAGACAAAAATAAAACTAGGCTTTAAGCCTAGTTTTATTATT
>CAZZBG010000011.1:0-16619 GCA_964652865.1 uncultured Candidatus Saccharibacteria bacterium | reverse complement strand
CTATTTGTGTCTCCCACCAAGCGTCAGGGTGTGCAACCAAATTCACGTGCCCAATTGGGGACTGGTTGAGCAAAATGATCCGATCAATCCGACCTTCTTCGGAAAGCAACGAGCTAAAATACTCGTGCAGTTCAGCGTCCGATATGACTCCTTCATACCCACTCGTACGCCGCGCCAACTCTGGGTCTCTCCACCATTTTGCAAAGAGGTGTATGTCTTCTGCTTTTACAGGTCGAAGTGTAATCATTTCCTACTGTGTTAACTCCAAAACGTCTTGCGGATTTATTTGTTGCAACTGTTCTGCGGTACCCCCAGAAAAAATAGAACTAAGCGTTACCCACAACAAGACAAGCGACACTACGGTCAATATAATACAAGCGATTGCTGCTTGTTCACCATCGTCTGTGCCAGAAAACCAAAACTTCAAAGCGAACAAAAGCCCAAGCGGTGGAAACCCAATAGACACAAAGTAACCAAATCGCTTTTGCGACGCAGGCAACATATTGCGCTCGTGTGTTTCTAACGCACGCAACATAAGCGCTGCTGCGTCCACCTCTTTGTTTTCTTTTGCCAATTGGCTAATTTCGTGAATTTGTTCTTCTAACCGTTTTTCGGAAGTTTGCATACGTTTATTTTATAGCGTCTATATCTCTTTGATACTTTTGCGCTTGTGCTACCACGTTGTCGCCATAAAAGCGAAAGCGTGTATTGGTAGAACCACTAAAGTAGCGCATTGCAGCAGCCCACTCCCCTTCGACAGTTTTTGCACCGTCGTTCCCCAACTTTACCGCAGCCGCTACAAACGCATCGCGCAAGTCCCATGGGTTTGCAGGTTTACCAGTCAGCGCCGACACTTTGTCTTTGTACCCCATCCATGTCGAAGGAATAAACTGCGCAGGCCCCATTGCCCCACCCCACCCAACTTGGTTACCCTTTGCGTCACGCATCGGACAAGAAATAGGTGTGGTGTTGGGGTCTAACCCGAGCTCTGCGGTAATTTTCAAGAATGGCGTTTGGTCACGCTCTGGCTTCATAACCACTTTCCAGCTTTTACTTTCGGGGTCACCCGCACGGTTACACGTACCCACGTTTTTCCCAAGGCTCGATTCCTGCGTTAAGATTGCCAGCAAGAAAGCAGCACGAACACCAGTCAGGTCGGAGGCCCATTGCGCTATTTGCACTGCTTCGCCAAATTGTACTTGTGTCGTCACACCCAACAGTTGGTACAACCTACCCCGAATAGCGCTAGCTTGCTTTTGCGTGTCGGTAAGCACTGCTTGCGCTGAACCTTCTTTGCCTTTTACCTGTGCGAGTAGCACTCCTTGTTCTACCACTGCTTCTGCTGCGGCTTCTTGCTGTAATCGTTGCACTGCCAACAGCCGCTCTACTTCTTCTTGTTTTGCTGAAAGTGCCTGCTGCCTCTCTGCAAGTTCCGCACTAAACTTTTTCGCATCTGCGAGTAACTCTTTCAAAGAATCTCCAATAGTAGACACATTGTGCAGTTCCGTGACCGCTTCGGAAATAGAACCCGAGCGCACCAGCGTGAGCACTGGCGGGTGACGCTCTTGCTCGTACAACCGAAGTACGACATCTGCTATCTGTCGCTTGTACTGCTCTGCCCGCATCTGCGTAATCTGGAAATCCGACTGAGCTTTTTTCAGCTCGTCTGCAATATCTGCTATTTGTAAATTGGTTAAGTATACTTGTAGGTTGAGTGTGTCTTGTTCTTTTTTGGCAATGGTAAGCCTGCTTGCTGCAGTACTTTTTTCGCTGCGAATACCACGCAACTCTTCTTGCGCCTGCGCAATCTGTGCTTCTAACTCCTGCAGCCGTGTTTGCAACTGTTGCTGTTCAATATTTGGCGTTGGGGCTGGAGCTGGTGTAACCACAGGTGCAGCCTGCGCCAAAACAGCAGGAGTCCCCGCAAGTAGAAATACGCACAAAATGACAAAACTAAACCGTAAACTTCGCATATATATAGTATACCCTACAAAATAAACAAAAAGGGTAACCCTTTCAAACTGAAAGGGTTACCCTTGTATATTTTTCGCAGTTACTACATCGCGCCAATAATCGCCCCTGCTGCAACCAGCGTTATTAGCATGTTGCCAATGCCCAACCAGAAGAGAATTTGTTTGCCACCCCAGAGTGCGTCACCTAGTTTAGTTGGAACCACAAACCCAGCCCATGCACATAACGCAACCATAATGCCGCCACTCACACCCATACGACCAGTATCGGAAACGAAAGCCGCAAGGAAGTAGAACATGACGATGCTCGACACAAACTGCAAGGCATAGGTAAGCCCCATACGTTTGGTCATTGCCGCTCGCTTTTCTGGAGTCCACCTATCCATCTCCATTGCCTTCATGAACACTTTACCAAACAATGGCCCGTACCAGATGCTGCCAATCACAATTGACACCACAGTACACAACAAAATTGCCCAAATATTTATTTCCATACAAAAATTTAATTTCTCTTATGGTTAGTATAGCAAAGGTTTGGTTTTGTAATTGCTTTCTGAGCGGAATCACTAGAGGGTATTAGCACTATCTTTCGATTGTATGTGGATAATATCTCTCTCTGAAATACACAGCTTTTTCAATTTCTTCATCGGACAATTGAATGCCTTCTTTTACCAATATCAATTTATCATCATCATCCATTAATCGATGAATAATAGCGATACACTCACCTGTAACTTCACTCATAGGTTCAGTAGCGCTAAGATAATAGGCATCAAGTCCTTGGCCATCGGGAGCTACAGTTCCTGGTACATAACCGTAATTCAATTGATATATAGTTCCTTCATACTCTGTGCCGTAGGGTTGGTCGATTAATATCTTAACCCTCTTACCTAAATACACTCTGCACATTTGCAAACTTATTGATTCTTCCATATCACAATTATACCCCAATCCTAGCTCTACCAACAAACAAAAATACTCAAGAAAAACTGAGTATTTTTGGGGTAGGGCGTGGTACGGGCTATTGGAACTTATTTCAAGTTGGGTGGTATCTTCCATGCCACACCCTACGACTTATGAACTTCTCTCATAAGCTCCCCAGTTTGAGAAAGCCTTCTAAAGACGAAGTGTGAATAAACCCTTTTACATAACAATCTAAGGCAATATCGTTAGTGGGCTCTGAAAAATACATAGACTTCTCCTTTGCAATTGCATAGCCTAATTCTAATTTACAGCTAGTGCCCATGTAACCACCGGGAGTAAGTAAGTACACAATATCAGCATCATCTATCGCCTTATAATGCTCTATAGCTAAGCGTTTCTTCTCTTCGAGGGTACCTGCATTATCAGAATTTTCATTACTGTATTCCAAATTTGGGAAAATAGGTTCAAGCCCAAGTTCAGCCAACTGAACTACAACCTCTCTTACTAAACTCCTATACTTCATGCTTGAGCCAATTGCTATTCTCATGATGTAAATTAAATATAATAATTCTATTAATCTTTTTAATATCCGAACTCAGAATAGGGTTCATTGTGGGCAATGTTTTCAAGAGCCAGGGCGAGTTCAGGCACTAAATTCTTTGGCAATGCGTCTTTTGAAAACCAAGATAAATCATCACACTTCTGTGGCTCTTTGTTTTCTATTTCACCAGACCAGCAGGTGCAGTACCAAAAGAAATTTACCCTATCTTCACCATCTTCACCAACACGACTCAGCACATGCACAAGTCTTAAATCCTCGGCACGCACTAGCAACCCCGCCTCTTCAAGCGCTTCACGAATAACACACTGCCTCAGACTTTCCTCCGCATCACCATGTCCCGCAATTAGGCTATATTCTCCGTCATGATACCCTGTATTACATCGTCGCAGCAATAAATATTTGCTATCTCTCTAGCAATAAGTACCCAGCTGTAATTACTTTATGTCTTGGCATACGTATATGGTAGCACAAGAAAAATCATGCTAATGCATTCCAATGGCGATAGGAATCCTTTTTGCTCCGACAAAAAGCCGGGGCGCTACACGCAACATGCTCCAAATAGTCGCATGCTTACCGCTCGCAAGCTCGCTATCTCGCGCCCTTCGATTCCTACAGCCGAACAAATAAAATATCTCACCACAAGGGTGAGATATTTTATTTGGCAGGGGCTGAAGGAATCGGACCCTCTCTAAATCTTTTGGAGAGATTTGTGCAGACCATTACACTAAGCCCCCAGACTCTGAGCTAAAGCATTATACATATAATTTATGTATTTGAACAGTCCAGCGTCGTTATATCGAATCTGAATACAGCCAGGATATCCGGGCCGTTTATTAATCCCCGTATGAGCTTTTTTATAAATTCCAATTTTATCTGTCGGTATTCCCGTAATCCGAGACCAGAATTCTTTTTGCGCTTCGATATTATGATACTCATGCAGATGTAATGTAGCGCCCCATTTACTGTTCGAAATAGCGAACCCCTTCCTCATTAATTCCATAAAAGTCTGGATCATGATAGGATCTGAATTAGTAAAATTGACGCCACTCCCCGTCTTCGACCCTTCAGCCCAATACAAAACTGCAGCGAGTAATTTAATACTACCCGCATCAAGACATATAGCTCCAAAATCTTTTTTTACATGGGCTAAAATTTCTTGACGAGCCTTATCTCGTTTTTGCGCAAGAACTCCCTGACCCTTTGCACGACCTTGCACCCCCACCCCTACTAAACGTCTTTTCGCATTTTTAGAAAGAGGCACACCCCGAAGCCAAAGAGAGGCAGTGCTTTTTGCCACCCCTATAAGCTCATGAATTTCACGAAAAGAATAGCCTTGCCGTCGGAGTTTTAACGCTTGTTTGTAAATTTTATGAATTTTCATACCTACATATATATTAACATAAATTGGTATATACAACTATCTAATACACAAAATAAAACCGCCTTTCGGCGGCTCTAAAAACTATTTGGTTTCGCGGTGAACCACTTTCTTGCGGCAGTGCTTGCAGAATTTTTCAAACTCTAAGCGCTTGCGGTTGTTCGCAGTCTTGCTTTTTTTGTTGCGCTTGGACTGGTAGTTCAAGTGCTTGCAAACGGTACACTCGAGGTGTATAAGTCGTTCTTGTGACATGTCTTACTTACCTTTGACAGTTAACATCTGACACCTGACCACGAAAGTCAATATGACCAAATGTTAGTCGTTAATTGTTTTACTTCGCTCTACAGCAACGTTGCGTTTTCGACAAACAGCGAACACTGCTCCAAGCATTTAATTTGCAGCCAAGCAAAACTTGGCTACTACTACGCCACTATATTGTATCGTGGCGTAAGCCAGAAGTATCCGCCACCAACTGGCGGAGAAGGCTGGACCCGCTAAGCGGGTCTTACACCACGCTAAGCGTGGTGGAGCCGGCTGTCGGACTCGAACCGACCACCTACGGTTTACAAAACCGTTGCTCTACCGGATGAGCTAAGCCGGCAAATTGTGTGCTTTTCTGTACCAGAAAGCTAGTAGGAACTGTACCATAAAACACGCCCTCCTGTCTAGTAAATACCGTCTAGGTGGGTACCTTCTGGACACTCGGCTTCTGTTGTTTATATGTTTTTATGATTACATGTTTAAATGTCTGAATCTATACTGTATACTAAATAGAGCTACTATACTACTGTCCACACGTACCACTCACCCTGAACAACTAGGTAGCGATTCCCATGGACACACTCGAAACCAACGTTGCCAAGATACACATTGGTAACAGTAAACAAACAAATACATATGTAGCCACCATAGCAGAACGCACCCCTCACGAGGACTCTGAGATTTTTGCTATTGTGACTCTCCCCCTTCTGAACCCCGCAGCAGCAGACGACTGTGAGCGAATTGCTACTGGCATTACTGCCACCCTCCGGCGCTGCTACAAACGCTCCAACAACGACAACACGTTCGAAGTTGCTTTGGGTGAAATAAACGACGAAATAGGCAAGCTCGCCACACTTGGGCAAAGCAACTGGACAGGCAAAATTTCTGCAGTGATTGGCGTCCGTCAAGGCACGAAGTTTTCTGCAGCTGCTACAGGCAAAACCAGTGCCATTTTAATGCGTGCTGGTGAGCTAAACGAAATTACAGAAAACTCGCACCCTAAACACCCACTCAAAACATTCGAAGCATTTTCTGCTGGCAGGGTTAAGGTGGGAGACGTAATCATTCTAACTACTGCAGAGCTATTTAACCACGTTTCTATTGACCGTGTGAAAAACATTTTGAGCAACAGCACGCTCGAAATTGCCGCACAAGAACTCGTACGCATTATAGAAGATACGGCTGGACCAGAAGTCGCTTTTGCCACACTTCTCCTGCAAGAAACAGAGCCAACCACACTCCTTGGCGCAGACAACCTACAACTGAACAACTATACTTCTGCACCACAAGGTTCGGCTAAAATTATTGCCGCTGCCAGCAGCAAAATAAAAGGTGCGCTCAACAAAGAAACTGCGCAGAACCTGTGGAATACCGTGCGCTCTGCTGCCAAAAACAGATCCGGCAGTTTAAATGTAAAAAACCTTTCGGGCAAAGCACTCAGCCAAGGCGCAGAAGGATTGCAAAAAATCCGCGAGCAAGCCAAGCAATACAAAAATATTGACTTCCGCTCTCCGTTTGTCGCTTTTAAAAACTTTAGCAAACCAAAGCAGTTCTTTGCTATTTCAGTTGTAGTACTTGTACTCGCTGTAACGGTAAACATCTTTGTTGCCAGAGGTCGCAAACAAACCGCAACTGCCACTGCTGCATTCACCGAACAAACTGCAGCCATAGAAAAACTGCTGAACGATGCAGAGAGCAAGCTGCTGTTTAAAGACGAAACTGGGGCAAGCAACCTCGCATTGACTGCAAAAAGCCAACTCGAGCAACTCGCTACAAAAACAGATGAACAAAATAGCAAAAAGACTTCACTTGTAAAATTAGCAGAAGAAGTCTTACGCAAAGCAAACAAAATAGAGACACCAAGTGTCAGCCAAGTAGCCACACTAAGCAACGCCGAACACTTGCTCGTACTCCCCAATGCCCTTGCTACTAGCACCGGCAAGGCAGTAGTAGCGTACAACACGAAAACAGCACTCACGGAAGATGGCAGTATAAAGACCCAAACAGAGATTGTGAATGGCGTAGCATTTTCCAACACCCAAGCAGTCGTGTTTGACGGACAAGGTTTAAACATTTGGAACTTTGCAACAGGTACCAACACCACTCCATTCTTCCAAAACGTACCAAAACCAGCAGACTTTACTGGGCTCGTGTATTACCCTACTACCAGTCGCGTATATACCGTAGACAAAGGCACGAACCAAATTATGAACTACACCGTGAGTAGTTCTGGCATTAGCAAACCCGCTTCTTCGCTCAAAGATAGCAAGCTAGCAGACGCACAAGATCTTGCCATAGACGGCAGCATATACGTCCTGACCACAACCGACGTAAAGAAATTCACCGCTGGTAAAGTCGCCACCTTCCTCTTCCCCACACTCCCCGAAGCGTTTTCTGGGGTAGGAAAAATATACACCGACTCCAAAGCAACTAAAGTCTATATTTTAGATAACAACGGCCGCATAATAATTACAGAAAAAACCGGGAAACTATCTCGCATCCTGCAAGCAGACGAACTAAAAGGTGCAACAGATTTCTATGTAGACGAAGTAGCAAAACTCGTCTACGTACTCCGCGGTGGTAGCTTACTCAAGCTAGGGTTATAGAATGAGTCAAAAAATAAGGTACGAGCCGCAGGCCTGTACCTTATTTTGTTTTCCAACAACCGAATCATTATTTTTCCTCAAATTACTTTGCTTGTTTTCGAAGCTGCTCCTCTATGTTCTGCATATGAGGACTGCAAATTACCGGCTCCAACGGTAACTCATAAATTTGAGAAGCTATTTTTTTAGCTAATTGCCAGTCATTGTTTTTTTGGGCTTGTTTATATGCTTCGCAGAGTCTTTTTTCTTTGAAAGTAACGCTGCCAACCTTGCTATAGGTTAGATATACTAACAATATAGACACGGCAACGGAGAAAAGCACCACCAAAAAGATGATTCTTGATTTCATTTACCTCTCCTTAAAGTTCATTTGTTGCATATTCGCACCTTGGCCAGAGCTGTTCGGGCCAAGGTTTTAGTATACAAAATAAAACTGAGGGGTAAAACTACCCCTCAGTTTCTAACTAGTAGTTTGCCGTAAGCGAACTTACAGTGCTTACTTCAAAGTTACTTTACCACCAGCTTCCTCGAGCTTCTTCTTGAGCTCTTCTGCTTCTGCTTTAGGAGCGTTTTCCTTTACTGCTTTAGGAGCGCCGTCTACCAAGTCCTTAGCTTCTTTCAAACCAAGACCGGTTACTTCGCGGACAACTTTGATCACGTTGATCTTGTTTGCACCTGCGTCAGTAAGTTCTACGGTAAAGTCAGTCTTTTCTTCAGCTGCTGCTGCGGCACCGCCGGCTGCAGGCATCGCACCCATCATCATAGGAGCTGCTGCGGAAACACCAAACTTTTCTTCCAAAACTTTTACCAACTCGGACAAGTCGAGTACGGAAAGCTTTTCGATTTCGCTAACCAAAGATTTGAACTTCTCTGGTACTTCAACATTCTTATCTTCCATATATGTAATATATTATTTACTTAAATTAGATGAGCAACAGTGCATTCCAAATCTCAAAATACCGAATTTCAAATAAATCACAATCATCAAACCTCAAAATTAAAACAAGGACTTTTAAATTTTGAAATTGGGATTTGGAGCTTATTTGTTATTTGTATATTGATATTTGGTATTTCACTGTTACTTTGTTGCTATTGCATTGAGCACGTTTACAAGCCCACGGAGGTTGCCAGCGAGCACATTCACAAATCCAGAAACTGGAGCGTTCATAGTACGTACTAACATTCCACGCATATCTTGCTTGCTTGGTAGCTCTGCCAAAGCAGTAATCTGCACCTTGGACATAACTACACCGTCTACTACACCGCTCAGGATACCAATTGTCTTTACAGACTTGGTAACATTTTTCACAATTCTTGCAGGAGCGACTTCGTCTTCTGGAGAAATTGCTAAAATAACTGGCGTCTTGTAGTCGAGCTTCGCAGTAATACCGTTTGCAGCAAGAGCTTTTTCTACCAAAGAGACTTTATACACTTTGGTAAAAATTGCTTCTTTGCGCAACTCGTTACGAAACGTGTCGATGTCTTTTACCGTGGTACCACGATACTCGGACATCACAATCGACTTTGCATTTTTAACCTTATCGGTTAACTCTGCTAAGTCAGCTTCTTTTTGCTGTCGTGTTTTTGCCATTTGTATAGCTTTCAGCTTTTTAGCTTACAGCTTGTTAGCTGTAAAACAAAAAGTGTTATTTTCGACCTTTGATTGTATAAATATCTGCAAAACAAAAACTCGGTTTCCCGAGTTCGAATACTGAGTACTCAGTACTAGGTACTAAGCACTTTTTCTTCTCCTCGGCGGGTAGAAGCCCCTAAAGGGCGTTCTTTTAAGACCTTGCGGCCACCAACTGTCTCTGGATATTTATTACACTCAGTATACCAATTTAGACCACCTGCCGTCAAGTCCCAATTAGGAGTTAGGTGCTAGGAGTTAGGGGTTAGGAATTAGGTTGTAGAAAGAAATGCCGAATGGAAAGACAGTGGCGAGCCTGCGTAAGCGGACCCCGTGGGATGCGGGATAGTGAGAAATAAAAATTAGAAATTGAAAATTATGCTCTTTCTTAGCCCTTAGCTCTTAGCCCTCTGTATTCTCTCTATTCTCTACTCTCTACTCTCTATTCTCTAGCCGCTTGCACCCACTTCGGTACATATGCAAACATAGCGACCATCTCTCGGACATAGTATCGAGCCAGTTCTGGAAACAGGTAGTACGAGCTATCAGGCGAACTCCAGTACACATGCTCATACCCAAGGGTCTTTGCAGTCACAAATGCTCGGGGTACATGGTACCGGTCGGAAACAATAATTATAGTGTCTAGTGCCGGCACTTGCTGTTTGGTGTTGCGTAAGTTTTCGTAGGTGTTGGCAGAGTGCTCTTCTAACACGAGCGGTAGCGCAGTCCCTTTTTGCTTAGTTAAAAACCGTGCCATATTCATTGCCTCTGACTCATCTTGGCTAGCGGTATTCCCGCCGGTAAGCACTAGCGTATGTGCCGCCCCGGACGAGTATACTTCGTACCCACGCGATGCACGATTGCGAATAGCGGGGCTATTTGGTGCAGCGCCTAACACCACAACAGCATCTGCTGGACTCCCCGCTTTGGGTAGCGACTCTGCAGGAAATCCTAGCACAAATACCACGTCCAATACGACCAAGGCGATCAACGCCCCAGCTACTATTTGGTAAATCCTAAAAATAAAACGGAGTAGTTTACTCATTTCGGTAGTCACTATATAATACCAGTATTCGCGAGTTCTATACACAACCGCATATTTTAGACAATTTTTGATTTGTAATTTCAACCCTATGGCAAACATTGACCATGCTCCATCTCGCTACCAGCTTAACCTACTTCACGTCCTCCCTGCATATGCAGACGAATCCGCTGGAGTAGTTAATGCTTTAATAGAAGTCGCAGCTGGCTCTATTTACAAATACGAACTCATTACCGAGTCCGGACAACTCAAACTCGACCGCGTTGGGTACTCTTCACTCGCCTACCCATTTACGTACGGCGCTATCCCTCAGACATGGGATGAAGATGGTGACCCGCTCGATGTAGAAATAGTTGGCGTTGCCGAACCACTTGTGCCTGGCAGCCTTGTGGAAGCTCGCATAATTGGGATTATGAAATTTAACGATGGTGGAGAAGTAGACGACAAAGTCATTGCTGTACTCAGCGACGACAAGCGCATGGACCATATTAAGTCCGTGGAAGATCTTGGGCAATACTTTATTACCGAAACTACCTACTACTGGGAACACTACAAAGACTTGAAAAAGCCTGGAACTTGCAAAGTAGAAGGATTCTTTGGTGTCGACGAAGCAAAGAAAATAATTTCTGAATGCGCCGCTCGCTACACCACCGACTACGCTCCAAAGTTGCAATCTTAATTCTTACACTCACCCACTGCCGCTGTAAGCGGCAGTTTTTCTCACATGGAAACGCAACCTAAAATTACTAACGCTGCTGGTGCCACGCAAAAAGCAGGCGCAATTGTCCTGCACCACATTGCGGGACAACCCTGTGTGCTACTCGTGTACCGGCCCAAGCACAGAGACTGGCAATTCCCGAAAGGGCACATGGAAGGAAGCGAAAGCCCTGCAGTAACCGCTACGAGAGAAGTCCGAGAAGAAACAGGCTATACCATTGTACTTGGTGCGCAGCTTCCCACCTTTTCCTACACGCGTAAAGCTGGTGAAAAAGTAGATTGCCACTTCTTCCTTGCCACCGTAGACGAAACAGTACCAGCAACTCCAGCAGAGGAAGACCCTGCATGGATACCTCTCCCACTAGTAGCCCAGCACATAGACTCAGACAACTTACGCCAGTACTTTACCGAGATTTACTCGCACATATCTTCATCCCTCACTCGTTAACCCGCACCCCTATGGAAACCTCTCACGTGAACAACGCACAACAAGCCATCTCCTACGCCGCTGAACCGCCAGAGCAACAGCTCCCTCCTTGGCGCAAATGGACAGGGCTTATTGTGATGAGCCTTGCCTTAGCGATTATCGTAATAGACACCTCGCTGTTAAACGTTTCGCTCAAGACAATAATTAACGACTTAAACACTGACATAGAAAGCATGCAGTGGGTTATTACTGCGTACACGCTTATCTTGTCTGCATTTACCATTACTGGTGGTAGACTTGGTGACTTGTTTGGTCGGAAGCGCATGTTTATTGTGGGTGCGGTTATTTTCGCACTTGGTTCGTTTATCGCGTCCATTAGCAAAAATGTGGGCACCATGATTGCTGGTGAAGCAATCATAGAAGGCATTGGCGCAGCGCTCATGCTTCCAGCAACAGCGTCGTTACTGATTTCCACATTCAAAGGCAAAGAACGGTCTATTGCATTTGGCATTTGGGGTGGTATCGCTGCTGCAAGCTCTGCCATTGGCCCTATCTTGGGTGGCTGGCTTACAACGAACTACTCATGGCGCTGGGGTTTCCGCATTAACATTTTTGTTGCAGCAGCACTGCTCATTGGCTCGCTCATTATCCGAGAAACAAAAGACAAAGAAGAAAAAAGCAGTCTGGATATTGGCGGTGTAGTACTTTCTGGCTTGGGTATGTTGTCTATTGTTTTTGGATTTATTAAAGCCACTAGTTACGGTTGGTTAAACGCCAAAGAAAAACTAGTGCTGTTTGGCAATACAATAGACTTGGGCAATCTCTCTCCTGTGCCGCTCTTTATTGGACTTGGGTTAATTATTTTAGTTTTGTTTGTGCTATGGGAACGCGCTGTGGAAAAACGTGGAAAGACGCCACTCGTCTCTCTGGAGCTGCTTAAAAATCGCCAGTTCGTGGTAGGCACCCTAACTACGACAGTTATTTCGCTCGGCATGGCTGGTCTGGTATTTTCTATTCCCGTGTTTTTGCAAGCAGTACGCAACCTAGACGCGCTCCACACGGGACTAACCATGTTACCGCTGTCTTTAAGCTTACTGGTAGCTGCACCGGTCGCCGGCTTCTTGGGTCACAAGTTTGAACCAAAACATATAATTCAGTTTGGGCTCCTCCTGAACACTGCAGCATATTTTGTCCTGCGATACACACTCAACGTAGACAGTGGCGCACAAGAGCTCATGCCTGGCTTTATTCTGTTTGGTGTAGGTATGGGTCTAACCATGTCACAAATTAGCAATATCTCTTTGTCTGCAGTATCTGTCCAGCAAGCTGGTGAAGCTTCGGGGGTCAACAACACCATGCGCCAAGTCGGTATGACACTTGGTTCTGCTGTGTTAGGTGCCATCCTACTCTCGGTCCTCGCTACCAATTTGGGTACTGGCGTCAGAAACAGCGAAGTCATTCCACCAGCGCTACGCGAAGTAATTGCAGAACAAGTACAACAACGCGCATCTGCAATAGAGTTTGGCGGAGCTGGTGCACTTCAAAGCGATCTTCCTCCACAAATCACAGAAGAGATTAGCACTATCGCAAAACAAGCTACCACCGACGCCAACAAAACTACTCTGTTCTACGGTGCCATGTTTAGCTTACTTGGGTTTATTGTCGCCTCTTTCCTAAAAGTACGCGAAAAAGCAGAAGTTGCTGTGTCCGCCGCTCCCAGCAAAGACCCGTCCCAGTTACCGCTCAAGCACGCCATTGCCGCCGGCAGTTTTGCCGTACTGGTCATTGCAGCGCTTACTGGTATCTTGGGCTACTACATTGGGCTAGACAAAAACACCACGCAAAACGCAACACTCCCCACTCCAACCGCAATCCCCACAGTAGTGGTGACACCAACAGCAGAAACCACACCAACGGTAACCCCAAGTAGTACTCCTGCGCCAAGCACAACTCCAACACCTACTACGAGCCCATCTGGCGTACCAATTACTTACACCGACTCGAGCCTCGCATTTAGCGCGACGCTCCCCAGCTCGTGGACGTTCGACGTGAACAAACCAAACCCAAACACAACTGTGTTCTACAACACCATTAGCGGCATTAGTTACGGTCAAGTAGACAGGTACGAAATTACTGCTGGCACTACGCTAGAAGCCATCGCTCAGCAACTAAAAAGCAGCCCCGATGTCGACAAGGTTACCATTACCACACTTGGTGGCGGACAAGCGCTTCAGTTTACAAGCACCAAGAACACCAGCGTGACTGTTGCTGCTATCAAAGGCAACTACTTGTACTACCTTTCTGGCCAACTGACCAGCAGCGAAATTCTGCAGACCTGGAAGTTTAACTAAGCTCACCCCATTGTAAAAGGGTTACCCTTTCGCTGTGAAAGGATAACCCTTTTTATATATTACTTTGACTCTACCTTCTTTGTCGCAACAATTCGCTTAAGCACACCTTTGTTCTTACGAATGTTTTTATAGTCCCACTGTACTACTACGGCTTCTTTGAGCCAACGTCGCAGCTTAGTTTTTTTGATTTCTGCGAGATCGACATAGCGCGCTTCTGCTGCCTTAAAGCTGCCTTCTGCCTGCAAACCGGTTTCTGTAAATGACTGCCCGCTCCAAAACAACAACCGGACAGAGTCTTTCAGTTTGTCATATCCCACTATTGGGTTACCGTCCAAAAACCAGACGGGAGCACCATGCCAAACTTTGCTTTCTGCCTTTTTTAAGCTTGCGGAAATTTCTTGTGCAAGAAAATCGCAAATTTCTCTGTCGCTTTTTGCTAAGCCTTTATTATATTTTGCTATTGCCGGCTCTAGTACCATATTGTTTCAATGAAATAAATAGATTACTGCTCGCACAGTTGTTTTAAGTTTTCGAGCGCTTTTGGCCACATGTCCTGAAACATTTCTTTCATGGTAATGGAAGCTGGTGTAGATTCCATGTCCATATCCACCGAAAGCTTCGTCCCAGACTCTTGTGATTCAAACGTGTAGTTTTCGTACGCAGGCAACCACTGCTGCACTTGTTCACTGGTAGTATCCTCTACTCCATTGCGCATTTCGCCCAAATGGCGGATAGAAATGTATTTGTGTGGGATATTGTCTGCGATTTCAGAAATCATACCGCTGCCCCCTTCACCCAAAAATTTTATTTTACTCCCCTTTTCCCACGAGCCCTCGTAGTACGAAGTTGGGTCAAATGCTTTGGCCCACTCTTTGTACGTGCCTAGCTCTAACATGGTATTCCATACTTTTTCTACTGGCGCTGCTATGTCTACTTCGAAATGCAAAGTTTCTTTCATAGTGTGTATACCGTATCTCAATATTTAAAAAGTTCTGCACCAATAGAGTATCTTACTCTGTAGCTTTTCGCAAAACCTTCTCCATAGGCCTACCCTTTGCTAGCTCGTCTACAAGTTTGTCTAAGTAGCGAATCTCGCGCATAAGCGGGTCAGTAATTTCTTCTATACGCACTCCGCAAATAACACCGGTAATAAGTTTGCGCGCAGCATTTAGCTTTGGCGCTTTGGCAAAAAATTCTTCGAACGTGACTTGCTTTGCAATCTGTCTTTCCATCTGCTTCTGGGTGTAGCCAGTCAGCCAACGGATAACTTGGTCCACTTCTGTTTGTGTCCGCCCTTTTCGTTCTACTTTTGTAACATAGAGTGGATACACACTCGCAAACGTCATTGTATAAATTCGATGTTTTTCCATGTGACTCTCAGACTACAAACTTTGTTGAGCAGTGCCGATTTAGGAGTGGAATACATATCCCGCACTGAATCGAAATTCTTTACTGCAATAGATTGCGTATATTTGGCTGGGGTAGTAGGATTCGAACCTACGAATGGGGGCTTCAAAGGCCCCTGCCTTACCACTTGGCGATACCCCATCCAAATAAACACAATTACTCACTTCTAACGATATATGTTTTTATGTATTTAGAGTTTTTCAATGACTTTAAATGCTTTTCCCTTGCAAGTGCTTCCTGCCTAGTTTCGTAAGACTCCCGATAGATAACCTTCCAAGGCCCTTTGCTAGTAGTAAACTTACTACCAGCTCTATTATGTCTCGCTATGCGATCTTCTAGGTCTTCAGTTTGACCAATATAGAGCCTGCCTTGTGGGTTTTCTAATATATATACCCAAAACATATAAAATACACCTACGAATGTCCCGATGCGGCATCGGGATGCCTTATCCCGACTCAGAGTCGGGACGATACCCCAAAGGTGAGAAGCAAAATCCAAAACTCAAAGTTCAAAATTCAAAACAAAAGCACAGGAAATTGCTTTGGTATTATACGTAAATGAGGCGGTCTTTGCAAGGCGGTATGATATACTACAATTAAGCAATAATACTTAAAAATAAACGTGTTCCGACTGGTAAAATACATTTTGTACGCTCTTATTGCAGTAGCTATTTTTGGCTACTTTTGGGCGTTGCCAAAACTGGAATTTATCCGCAAGAACCCCGGCTTCTGCACCAAGCTAACAGATAATCTGTACTACTGTGGCGACAAAGCAGATGCAGAGCAACTCTTTAACACGACAAAACAAAAATAACGCCCATGCCACCAAAGCGCAGTATTTTTGAAACCGACTTCGCAAAACTAAACAGTCGCCTCCCCCACCCACTCGATTTACATCGCTCTATTGTTACGATGGGTATTGGGTTTGGAGTGCTTTTGGCAATTATGGTTACGGCACTTTCCAGCACTCGAGTACGCGAACGACTTATTCCTTCTTCGGTCAAACACGCTACCCGCGCACAAGCCATGCCAACACCGGTAGACACCAGCTCGTGGGTTTCTTACGCAGATGAACAAACCAAACTCTCGTTTCGCCACCCAGTCAACTGGACAGTAGTTTCTGGCAAAGCTGGCGACGGCACACTACTCACAATTACCTCCCCCAAAGAAGCAGAAGGGAAAATTAGCATCTACCAAAGTGTAGAAGGCTTTTTAGGTTTCGAAGGTTTACCCGAAAACAAAACGAAAATTGCCAATCTAGACGCAGTAGCCATTGGAAGCAGCCTTGCAGGAGTAAAGAAAGACAACACGTACTTCACTTTCGACGCTGGACTAAACCAAGCAGCAG
>CAZZBG010000010.1:1671-16991 GCA_964652865.1 uncultured Candidatus Saccharibacteria bacterium | reverse complement strand
ATTTTGCTCGAAGATGGCATGGAAGTTTCTGTAGAAGGCGTGCCGCGGCTCGTGAAGCGCAATGGGCGATTCCAGATTACGGTAGAGAACTTGCAGTTGGTGGGGGAGGGCGCGCTCAAAAAAGCGTATGAGCAGTTAAAAAATAAATTTACTGTTGAGGGGCTGTTTGACCGGAAACGAGAGTTGCCAGAGTTCGTACAGTCTGTTGGGGTTATTACATCTCGAGCTGGCGCAGTTATTCACGATTTTCGTAACAACTTAGCTAAACTAGGTATTGCGGTGTATCTGAAAGATGTTCGCGTAGAAGGGGCGAGTAGTGCGGATATGGTGATAGAGGCGATTCGGTGGTTTAATGAAGTGCCAGTATCAATTCAGGGCCACGCAGCGACCAAGCAAACCAGTGTGAAAAAACGTGAGAGCGAGATTGCCGCGCAGCCCCAAGGCGGAGCTGCTCGCAATGACAAAACTATGGTGGATGTGGTTGTGGTGATGCGTGGGGGAGGCAGTTTAGAAGATATGCAAGCGTTTAACACCGAGGCAGTGGTCCGTGCGGTGTTTGGTTCTAAGATTCCTACTATCGTATCCATTGGTCACGATAAAGATGTGCCACTCGCGCAACTCGCAGCAGACATAATGGTGTCGACCCCCACTGCTGCAGCGCATGCTGTGTCGCAGACATGGCAAAGGTTGTTCGACGATCTGCCTCGGCTACAGACCGAGCTTGTGCACCTAGGCGATGCAAACATGCAGCGTGTAAAGACGCAGTTTCAGTTACACACCCAAGCCGTGCTTAGTTGGTGTAGTAGGCTTTCGCAAAGTTACCGCGTTACGCGGGACGCGCTTGTTAGCTACATAGATCAGTATAAGAATTGGATAGCGCAAACTCGCACTGTTGTTACAGAAAGGCTTGCGCGCATTGCACAGCTACAGACTACCGCCCGCGTACAGTTGGTAAATCGGATTGATGCAGTAGAGGCGGTACTGGAGCAAGGCAACCCCGAGCGGCTGTTACAGTTGGGATACAGTATTGCACATACGGAGAAAGGTACCGTTGTGCGGTCGGTAGCAGATGTCGGACCCAGAGAGGGACTGCACGTGCAAGTGCGCGACGGGATAATTCATACTACAGTAAGAGAATAAGAATAAGTTATAAAGTTTATCAAGTTTGTAAAGTTTATAAAGGCAGACTTGGTCTTACTTTATAACTTTATGAACTTTATAACTTTACAAACTGTATATGTATCGATTGATTTACTTTACGAACTTTATAACTTTAAAAACTTTATAGCTTACACATATGTCAAAACAAGAATCTATCCAAGAGCAATTAGGTGCGTTAGAGAAAGTTGTAAAATGGTTCGAAACGCAAAAAGAAGTTGATGTAGAAAAAGGACTCGAAAAAATGAAAGAAGGGGCGGTGCTGATTAAATCACTCCGCACACGACTGGTAGAAGTGGAAAACGAGTTCGAAGAAATTAAAAAAGATTTAGAGTAGAGATGAAATACTATTTAGCTAAAACAGACCCAGACAGTTACTCCATATCCGATTTTGAGCGTGAAAAAAGTACCGAGTGGAGTGGTGTGCGTAATCCGCAAGCAGTACAATTTCTAAAAGCGATGCAACCTCATGACCGAGTGTTTATCTATCACTCGCAAGGAGAAGGGTCGCTGCGAGGTCTAGCAGAGGTGCAGGGCGCAGGCCATGCTGACCCCAGCAATCCCAAGAGTTGGTTGGTCACACTCAAGTTACTGCATGTCTACCAAGAACCGTTTGTGACTATTAAAGACATTCGTGCGACTGGCCTCTTTCCTGACTTTTTGCTGCTGCGGCAATCTCGACTATCGGTCATGCCGGTACCGTCCGAAGTAGTTCGTTTCCTCAAGCAGAAAAAAGTTCACGTGTAGTATGTTTTAGTGTGGCGACACCTTCACGGGTAGTGTGTTTGTGGTATACTGTTTGTAGCAATGCAAACATATTTCTTCTATTGGTATAGTGCACTCGCTACCAGTCTGGTGTTGTCTGGGTGCGGTTTGCTTTGGGTGGTGTTTTCTCGTTCGCCGGAGTCTTCTGCTGCAGTAGTGCTCTTTTACGCTTTTACGTTTGTACTGCTGTACGCAGTAACTTGTGCAATACAGCTACTCTTGCGCAAACGATATGTGCCTGCCACTGTACGGGACATGACCGTGGTTGCCAATAGGCAGAGCGTGTTATTGTCCGGCTTGGCTGTGTCTCTACTGTACTTACGTGCCGAAGATTTGCTGTACTGGTGGGTCGCGGGGACCACAGCATTACTTTTTATATGTGTTGAAGTATTTTTTAATACGCAATGAACTGGCCTTTTTCCAAAAAAAATAAAAAACCAACATCTGCAGCTGACGGGGCTACTCCGTTTTTTAATGTTATGCCGAAAGAGGTGGTGCAGAGTGGTGGCTTTGGTGCATCTTTTTTTGGTGGACACCACGAGACGCTGGCACCAGCAAAACCAGCGGCAGCTACTACTTTTGGGAGTGCTGCTCCTGCAGTGGTGCCGCCTGCAATACATTCCAGCACAACGTCTGAAATAGCGCAGGCTAAACGCACGCAAAAGATACCAAATGCATCCCCAAAAACATGGCAAATCCTTGGGGGCGTTGTGGCTATAGTTTTTGCTTTTGGTGCGGTTTGGTATGCCTATGTCACTTTTGGGGGGAGTACCGATGTATTTGATGGTATACAAAAACTGTGGCGAAGGGTGCCACCAATAGTAGAGAAGAAACCAAATACGACTGCAGCAGCCCCGACTGGTACTCTTCTAGAATCTGCAGGTGTGTCACAGATTAGCACTGACTGGCTTTTGGAGCACTTTGAAGCTACCGACTGTGCAGATTGTTCTGATCTTGCCGACCCAGATGCGGATGGGGCAACCAACCTACAAGAGTTTCAAGCAAAAACAAATCCGAAGCAGAGCGACACAGACACAGATGGTTTAGCGGATGGTGATGAACTGCAAGTATTTTTGTGCGACCCGACGAATGCGCGCACTGCGCGAAACCAACAGTTTACCGATGCAGACTACATGCGCGGCGGATGGGACTGTGTCTTCAATAGCACGGGCGATGTAAAGCTTTCTGATGATCGCAAAAAACAGATTACGGAAAAGATTGCACAATTTGGCTTGCATGAACCAAGTAAAACTTCTTTGGGCGAGCCGCTCACGCAATTTGTGGTAGGTGCTGCACCAACGCCGACCAGTGCCACACCAGAGCTTCCTTCGTTTGTGGACATCTCTGCAGATGCGCAGTTAGAGCGAGACATGCAACGACTGACAACTATAAAGAATGTGGCTGCGGCCTTGCTGCAATATAAAAAAGAGTTGGGTGCATATCCTCAAGTAAGTAACTTTGCGGAAATGGCACAAAAAGTGAAACCATTCTTGCAAGTTGCGACAAACGTGGTTGATCCTGTTAACGTTCGCCCGATGGTGTATGGCTACCAGCTCGACCAAAATGGAACTGCATTTTTACTGACCTACTATGCAGAAACACAAAAGCAAATTGCACGGTATACCGAGAGTAAAGCACGGATGGACACAGCAGATGAAGGCGCGGAGAATAGAGACGTGCAACGCTCCGAAGATTTAGATAAAATCCGTGCTGCATTACTCATTTATTCAGCGGCAAACTCAGAAGCAAATGAAAGCTTTGTGTTTCCGTTAGCGAGTGTGTACGAGTCCAAAATTGCTCCGCAGTACATTCCAACTGTCCCTCGTGATCCGCTGACTGGTAAAGCCTACCCGTACGAGGTCAGTGGTGATGGCGCTACCTTCACGTTGAAAGCAGTGTACGAAAAACCAGCTGCAGGTATGACTGGGTACCTTTGCAACCAAGAAGAGTGTCGCAATTATTAAACAGAAGAACTACCTATGAATGTCTGGAAGTATATACAAAACTTATTTGCACCAACAGTGGATTCGGCACCGTTAGAAACTGCACCCGCTAAAATTATTACCGCTCGGGTAACTTCCTTTGAAAAGCACCCAAATGCAGATCGGTTGCGTGTCGTAACACTAGACTCTGGTACAGCTACTATTACCCCAGTGGTCTGTGGCGCTTCTAACTTTGCGGTCGGGGACGTTGTTGCGCTGGCGCTCCCAGGGGCGCATATCCCACAGAATATTCACTCAGAGGCGCACGAATCTTTTATGCTGGAAAAAGCTACTATACGAGGGGTAGAGAGCCAAGGCATGCTGTGTTCCGGCTTTGAGTTAGGTTTCCGCGAGACTCCAGAAACGAGAGAAGAGGGGATTTTGTTGTTTCCTACAGAAACCGCACTTGGTCAGGATGTTATGAGCCTTAAAAAATAACAATCAGTACAAAAAGTCCGCTTTTTCAGGCGGGCTTTTTTTATTTGGCAGGGTTTGGTATTATATCTTCATGAATATGAACGAACAGCTTGCAGCGTTTGAATCTGAGCTTGCCCAAGTGACAACCTCAGCGGAACTTAAAACGCTCAAGGATAAGTATATTGGCGGGTCAGGTGTGCTTAAAAAATGGTTGTCCGAGCTCAAGTCTTTGCCTGAGTCGGAGAAGAAAGAGCGTGGTCCAAAACTGCAACAGTTTAAGCAAGCTGTGGAAGGCCAGTTAGGAGTTGTGCGCGCGAAGCTGGAAGAAGGTACAGCGCAAGCTGCTCTGCAAAAAGATGCGGATGTGCTCAGCACAAGCTCAGAAAAGATTGGACACTTGCATCCTATTAGCCAAACCATTCGTGACATGAATGCCTTTTTTGCACGGATGGGTTTTAGCGTGTACGACGGTCCAGAAATAGAGACTGACGAGTTTAATTTTCAGAGACTCAACGTGCCAAAAGATCACCCTGCGCGGGATATGCAGGATACGTTTTACATTGACGCGCCAAATATCTTGCTGCGTACGCAAACGTCTTCTATTGAAGCGCGCGCTCTTGCCAATCTAAAACCACCGTTTCGTATTGTCTGCCCAGGGCGAGTATATAGAAACGAAAAGCCAAACAAGAGCAATCATTTTATTTTCCACCACTACCAAGGTGTAGTGGTACAAGAACGAACCAGCTTGTCCGAGCTGTTTGGTCTTTTGGAAATGCTGTTCCGACACATGTACGGAGAAAAAGTAGTCATGCGTTTCAGAAGCAAATATTATCCAGAAGTAGAGCCTGGGGTGGGGCCAGATATGCGCTGCTTTAATTGTGAAGGCAAAGGGTGTGTGGTGTGTAAACATGTTGGCTGGATAGAAATGGGTGGCGCTGGCATGATTCACGAAAAGATTCTGCGTGCTGCTGGTATTGACCCTAAAAAATATATGGGGTTTGCCTTTGGCCTTGGCCTAGACCGCTGGGTTATGGCGAAATATGGTGTCGGTGATATTCGTGCCTTCTTGGGTGGGGATATCGCGTACCCTTATTTTGAAAAAGAGAAGCCGGCGTTTGTTTCCAAAAAGATTTAACCAATACTCATGAAAGCACTGTATAGCGAAATTAAAGAATTCTTACCCCAGTACAAAGGGACTCCAAAAACGGTTTGTGACGCACTCTCGCTTACTGGTATTTTGGTTGACTCATGCACCGAAGTAAAAATAGGTGGGAAGCGTGACTACATTATTGGGCTTGAAGTACGACAAAACAGACCAGACTGTCTTGGTGTGGTTGGGGTAGCGCGTGAAGTAGCGGCGTACCTTGGTACTCCTTTTGTGTTGCCAGCGTATAAGGCGCCAGCAGGGGCGCTGAAAAAGATGTCCGTAAAAGTTTCTGCCACGGGTGGTGACGTTGCCCGAGTTGTTACTGCAGAAATAGCTGGACTCGACAACAGCAAAAAAACGCCAGAGTGGTTAGCGCAAGCCTTGCAAGCCCATGGCATGAACACGGTCAGTTTTTTGGTAGACATTTCCAACTATGTCATGCTGATGACTGGTTTTCCGAACCATATTTTCGATGCTGGAAAAATAGTCGGTGGGTTGGAGTGGCAGCGCATGCCAAAGACAGATACGTTTACCACGCTGGACGGTACTACCTTGGAACTGACAAAAGGAAAGCAATTGGTTATTTCGGACAACCTCGGTCCGCTGGTACTTGCCAGTGCTATTGGGGGGAGAAGAAGTGCTATTTCCGAACGTACTTCTGCAATTATTGCCGAAGTAGCGGTGTATGACCCAGCAAAAATGCGCGCAGACGCACGAACCTTGAAAGTGTTTACCGAAGCGTCCAACAGGTTAGAAAAAGACCTATCTGCTGAAATGGCCAGATGGGCACTTGAATATTTGATTAAGTCACTCGTTGAGATTGGTGGTGGTCGGCAAGCTTCCGCAATCTTTGACTATTACCCGAAACAAGCAAAAGCAGCGGCGGTGAAAGTTACGACTACTGCCGAATTTATTTCACGAGTAGGCGGAGTCACTATTACCGCACAAGAATCAGAGCGTCTGTTAAAGCGGTTGGGCTTTTTGGTCGCACGCAAAGCAGAACGCTTGGAAGTACAAGTGCCTTCATGGCGCACTGATGTAGAGACCGAATCAGACATCGCAGAAGAAGTACTACGCCTTCGCGGGTTTAACACTATTCCAAGTGTTGCACCGGTGTTTGTGCCAGTGCCAGATGTAACTCCAGCAAGGGTTATGCTCATGGATCATGTTCGGACAGTGTTACCAGAGTATGGTTTTGATGAAGCGCTCACATTGCCCATGACCACATCTGCGCAAAATCTGTTAACCGCATGGCAAGCAGGGTCAGAAATTAAAACCCAGAATGCTATAAACGAAGAACTGCCGGTGCTGAGGCAAGGGCTTGCGTGTGGCCTTATGGCCCAGCAACATGCGTACTTGCGCAAAGATGTAGAGCATATTGCGATATTTGAAATTGGGAAGGTGTTTGGTAAAGTGGGTAAGCGTTACATAGAGCCGGATCGGCTTGGTCTTTTGCGACATGCTCCAACAGGGGAGTCTTCCTTGCAACTGCTCCAGCACGCAGTGGAGCGATTACTTCGATCTCTTGGTGCCAGTAAGATTGCGTATGAGGCTGCTCTGGAAACGCCACCACTCGCGAATCCATTCTCTTGTTTTGCTTTGTTAGTTGCAGGAAAGCCTGTGGGGGTTTTGTACAAGATGCAAAATCAGCCACTCACGGGAAATAAAGTAGTCTCCAACACGAGCTATGCAGAAATCGATATTGCAACTCTTTTGGAGCAGCTCCAGTCGAGCAGGGTACGGGGAGCAGTAGAGCTGACAGGTAAACTTGTCGTGCTCGATGCAAATGTCGTTGTCGCACACCACACAGACATTGCAGAGACCATAGAGTCTGTGTATAAGCACGCTGGTCGCCCTGCAGTGTGGTCGTGTGAAGTAGTAGACGCATATGTACTCCCAGATACGAGTACACGGTACACAGTACGGGTGAGCTACTTTGGTCTCTCGGATGCCCAAGCAAAATCGCTCCATGACAAGATTTTTACAACCAATTCCACACCTGCGTAATTCTAGACGTATGATATAAAAATACCGCACAAATATGCGGTATTTTTATATATATAATTACTCTGTGAACACAAAAATTTGTGCATTTTGTGGTATACTATTTATAACGTATATGCAGCAACTATTCCAAAAAATAAAAGCTTTTTTTGGCTTTCAGAAAGCCCCAGTAGCGCCAGTAAGGCTTCGTCCGAGAGAGCAGTTAGAGCAGAAGTTGGCTAGTCTTAGCCCGGATGCTGCGGTCAAAGAAATGCAGCAGTTGCAGAGTGGAGTGGAGCAAACGCTTGCGAAAGCAACGCCATTTGCAGAACGCGATGAACAGTTAGAATTGTTGTTTTGGATAGCTCGTGCATTGCGCCAGCGTACGCTGGGTGTCGACTTTGCCTACGAAGAGTTACTGGGGAAGTGTACCGAAGCGTATGCAACCGTAGTGGCCGATGGCGAGCCGTTGCTGAAGTCGCTCGATCAATATATCCAGCAGTTTGAAGAGCATATTTATTTAACAGAAGCGACGGGGCAGTACCTACTGCGGATTTCAGAGAACAAGCGGTTCGTTAAGCTTCCATTCTTGGGTGAGCGAATGCAAAAGAATGCACGACGAAAGTCTGCACAAGCCTATCTCGACAAGTTGGCAACACGCTCCTACGCACTGCCATTTGTAGAACTAGAGGAAATGGTGCCGTGGCTACCACTGTCGTTTATAGATTTTATGGCGCAGGCACGGACACAGAAAATGGTGTTTCTCACCGACGGCATTGGGTACTATGTCTACACACAGAATAAGTAATGCAAGCATTGAAAAATAACAGAAGTTAACGAGTATGGCAACAGATAAAAAACAAGAATATTCTGCAGATCAAATTACCGTTCTGGAAGGTTTGGAACCAGTGCGCAAACGCCCTGGTATGTATATTGGTTCGACTTCTGAAACAGGGTTGCATCACTTGATTTGGGAAATTGTAGACAACGCAGTGGACGAAGCTATGGCTGGTCATGCCACACGTATCGACGTTACTATTTTGAAAGATGGCGGTATTAAGGTTGTCGATAATGGTCGTGGTATTCCAGTTGATGTACATAAGACTACCAAAAAGTCTGCTTTGGAAACCGTGTACACGGTACTGCATGCCGGTGGTAAGTTTGGCGGGGAAGGGTCTGGGTATAAAGTATCTGGCGGATTGCATGGGGTGGGTGCATCTGTTGTGAACGCGCTGTCTACCAACTTAACTGTGCAAGTGAAGCGCGATGGCAAAGTTCACGAGCAGAGTTACAAGATTGGTAAGCCACAAGGTCCAGTGAAAGTAGTAGGCAAGGTTGATCCAAAAGATCCAAACCAAACTGGGACTACTGTTGTGTTTTACCCAGATGGCACTATTTTTGAAACTACTGAGTTTAAATATAAAACCGTTCTTGAACATTTGCGCAGCCAAGCCTATTTGACCAAAGGGCTGCATTTCTTGATTGCTGACGAGCGTATTGGGTTGGCGTACCAGTACTATTTTGAAGGTGGTATTTTGTCCTACATTCGCCAAGTGAACCGCAACAAGAAAGTGCGCACCCAGCCGGTGTACATGTCTAAACAGCAAGGGGATGTTTTTGTAGAAGTGGCTGTGCAGTATACGGATGACTACGACGAACGGGTGTTGGCGTATGCTAACAACGAGCACAACCCAGAGCATGGTATGCACGTGACAGGTTTTAGGACCGCACTGACTCGTGTCCTCAACTCCTACGCGACAAAAAATGGTTTTGTAAAAGAAACGGAGAAGCTTACCGGGGAAGACATGCGTGAAGGGCTCTCTGCGATTATTTCTGTGAAGTTGCCCAATCCACAGTTCGAAGGGCAGACAAAAGCAAAGCTCGGTAACCCAGAAGTTCGCACTGCTGTCGAAAGTGTTGTAGCAGAAGCGTTAGAAACCTACCTCGAAGAAAACCCACAAGAGGCAAGTAAGATTATTGAAAAAGTAATCTTGGCCGCAAAGGCTCGCTTAGCAGCACGGGCAGCGCGCGATAGCGTCATTCGCAAAGGTGTATTGGATGGCCTTGCGCTTCCTGGAAAACTCGCAGACTGTAGCGAGTCTGACCCTGCTAAGTGTGAGCTCTACATTGTAGAGGGAGACTCTGCAGGTGGGAGTGCGAAACAGGGGAGAGATAGACGCTTCCAAGCAATCTTGCCACTCCGTGGAAAGATTTTGAACGTGGAGCGAGCACGACTAGACCGCATGCTTACCAGCCAAGAAATTAAAAACTTGGTTATTGCATTTGGTACTGGTGTGGGTGACTTGTTTGATTTATCAAAGCTGCGGTACCACCGTATCATTATTATGACCGATGCTGACGTGGATGGAGCACACATTCGGACGCTATTGCTCACGTTGTTCTACCGGTATTTCCCTGACATTATAAAAAATGGGCATTTGTATATTGCCCAACCACCACTGTTTCGAGTAGCAGTTGGTAAGACCTTCCAATACGCTTTCTCAGAAGAAGAGCGCGATGAAGTATTGCGAGATTTGATTGGCGAAGCGAAAGCGGCTAAAAAGAATCGCGCAGACTTGAAGAAGAAAGCGCAAAAAGAAGAGTTGGCAGAAATAGAAGAGACCGAAGGGAAAGAAGACGCAGAAGCAAAGAAAGACGCTGACGATGGAGTAGAGTCAAACGCAATCGATGGCATTAAGTATGCTATCCAGCGTTATAAGGGTTTGGGAGAAATGAACCCTGACCAGCTATGGGAAACCACTATGGATCCAGAAGGTCGGGTCATGCTCCAAGTAACCATTGAAGATGTAGAAAAAGTCAGCGAAATCTTTGAAACCTTAATGGGTGACGATGTCGCACCTCGGAAACGGTTTTTGGTAACACACAGTAAGAACGTAAAAAACCTAGATTTGTAGATGTCTTAAACCAGTGCGTATACCTAACCCCTTTTGTATGAATGTAAAAATCATCAGTATGCGCTGATGATTTTTGCTTACAGTAGTTTCTTTAATAGCTTTTCCTGAAATTCAGTGCGTTTGTTTACCTCGTTATCGCTAAAAGTGCCTACGCCTTTTTTAAGCTTTACAATAGTGTTGTTAATAACACAAACACCGGCTCCGCCGAGGTCAGAGTACAGAGCGGGGCGAATGTATATATATACCTCTCCACCATTTTCTGTAATTGTCACAGAGTGGGCAGGCCCTGCAAGAGGGTATAGATATGTTAAAGCATCACGGTTGAAAGATTTTGCGACCGCATCGTCAATTCTAGTTTGTTTTTGTAAGTTCTTATAGAAGTGTAGAGTTAGTTTTTGCAAAGCAGAAGACATTCCAAGTTTATTCTTATTAACAAATGCTTGTATTTCTTCGTCAGACTTAAGCTTCGCGCGTTGCCATAATCCATTTACTCCCATAGTCACTCCCTCTTTGAGTGAGGTCTGAATTTTCCCGAGTATGTGCTCAACTTTTGTAAGTTCATACGCAAGATCATGCTCAAAAAAGCTTTCCCATCCTCCACGAACTCTTAGTTTTAATAGAACTTCTGAGAGGTTGTCGTTGGTATTATGAACTACTTCGAGTATGTTTAAGCTCTGGTTTGTTTGTAGCTGCTCTCGAGCAATTTCAGATACAAGTATGGAAGACTCATCACATATTCTTCGTTGACGGTTAATCGAGAGGTGTTTGAAGTTTGTGGTATGGGTAGAAGCAAATTTAACCCCTCTTTTGCGCCTGCATACAAGATGCATATGAAAACGTTTTTCGTGTTGCAGACTTTCCCTGTCGTGTGTCTCAGGGTCATAGCTCCAACTTGCAACGGGTGTGAGCTTTTGCGCGTGGGCAAATTGTGCAAAAATGCCAATTTGCTTTAGTATGAATGCTTGAAATGTCCGGGAGTGGTCTTTTAGTCCAGAGTGTGATTTTGTTCCACTGGAAAAAAGCATGAGCTCGTACAGGGCGTGGGGTTTAATTTTATTGATGTATGTAATCAGCTCTTGAGTGCCAATCTTTTTTGTGGCGAGGACCATTGCTTTTTGTCTGATATCAGTGTGATTTTGTAGCTCATTTCGGCCACCAATGTCTTTTCGGGTGTTTGGGAGTTTTTTAATTTTCAGACTGTCTACTACAAGTATCTGTTGTCTGCGCTCCTCGTAGTTTCTTGGTAAAAGTTTGTAATCTTTTAAAAATGCTTTAAGCATGGTTTTACCTTAAAAATAAACCATACCATAATATAATCAGTTTGTCAACTCTCTTTGTAACAGAAAGAGCCAGCAATATTCTTACGAATATCGCTGGCTATAAGTTAGCTCATAAGCTTTTAAAGCGAGACCGCCGACCACTGTGTTAAAAGGGTCAGTAGTTCTTACTTTATTTTCGCCAAAGAGCTGTTTAACCTTCCGCTGCAAAGGGGTAAATAGGCCAGTGCCTCCTGTGAGAACGGCGCAGTGAACTTCATCTGATGTAATCCGAGCTTCGCTCAATGCTTTTTTAATAACATTGACTATAGCGTCGGTGATATCTGCTGAGTACTGCGCGGTTTCAGAGAGTTGTATCGGGACAGTGAGCTCTAGAGGTGCGCAGGCAATAGTGGTTGAATTGCACGTGCTTAGTGCTTCTTTAGCGCTTCCGACAGCGCAATAAAACTCGTACCCGAGTCTCTGCCCGTACAACTTTATTAGCCTGCTCACCGCTTCTGGGTTAGTTGCGTTGTAATTTATACCTGCTAACACTCTGACATCTACAGCCTGCATTTTTCTCCAGTCTGCAATTGACTGTATGGGTATCATTGGGACAGGCATGTTCCTGTCTCCGTAAGCACTGCCCTTGCCAAAATGTTCGAGCAAGTGGGATTGGATGATGTTTGAGTTTATATGATTGCCCGCAAGGTTTATTCCTGCAGTTGAGAGGACTGACACTTGTGTTTTAGTGTCAAATCGTACAACTGCTATGTCCGTTGTCCCACCACCAGCGTCAATTATACAAGCTGTTGCGGGTGTTCTATCGATATGCAATTGAACAGCACGAGCAGCTGCAATAGGCTCTGGTTCAAGTTGAACGTCTTTAAAACCAGCTTCAGTTGCTGCTTTGACTAACCTTGCAATAGCAAAATCAGGAAAATCTACAGGGCGACCAATCACTGCACCAAGCTTTTCAGGGTCTAATGAAAATCTTGCAGTTGCGATTTCTTTGATTCTAATTAAGCAGAGCCTGATTAGTCGCACTGCATCAAAGATCCCCATGTAACCTTGGATAGACTGGCCCATAAAATCTTCTTCCATTGCTAAAGTTTTAATAGCAAACATCAACCGCCCACCTGGGTCTTCGTGTGATGCTTCAATGGCCTCCTCGCCGAAGAAGATATCAAGGTTGCCATTTCTATTAAAGGGTGGAAAGTACAGAACGGTTGGAAAGCCGTTCGCTACAAGTAACTGGTTGGTGTATAAACCAATGCCAGAACTATGCGTTCCGAAATCTAGCCCTATATACCGCAGCATGAGACCTCCTTTTGGTTATGCCTTTAGGTTTGCTTTGTAAGTACAGGGATTGCTAAGTACATTTGTACTCTTCCTGCGTTTTGTGAAGTTTGCCTAATATTTGACAGTTTGTCAATGAAAAGTGTATAATAAGCAATATAAAAAAGGCCTGACGGCCTTTTAAAAAAGACTATTTTATGGGGAAAATTATTCGTTTTTTCAAAGAAGTGTACGGGGAAATGCAGAAAGTAGTATGGCCATCTCGTAAGCAGACGCTATATTACACTGCCCTCGTTATTGGTTTTTCGTTAGTGGTGGCGCTCTTTTTGGGTGCTGCCGACTACGGGCTTTTAAAACTGTTTGAAAAGATAGTCGCGTAATCAGTGCGGCTGGTCGCTAATTAATTTTTTTCTTTTACTCCTATGCCTCGACAACAAGTAACTGGTCAGCGACATTGGTATGTGCTGCACACGTACAGTGGGTATGAAGACTCCGTTGCGGTAAACCTCCGCCAACGTATAGAAAATCTTGGAATGGAAGACCAGATTTTTGATGTCATGGTTCCAAAAGAGAAGAAGGTAAAGATTAAAGACGGCAAGCGGACTACCACCGAAGAAAAGATTTTCCCTGGGTATGTGCTCGTGGAAATGATTGTGACTGACGAGTCATGGTATGTCGTTCGTAACACCCCAAACGTTACGGGATTCGTAGGAAGCGGTACTATTCCTACTCCGATTGATCCGGAAGAAATGCTTGGTTTGCAGAAGCGCACCGCAACAGAAGAACCAAAGTTCAAAGTTGACTTGCGTAAAGATGACTTAGTACGTATTTCCGACGGTCCTTTTAAAGACTACGAAGGTAAGGTGGCAGAGATCGACGAAGCAAAAGGTAAGGTCAAGGTGCTCGTTACTATCTTTGGTCGCGAAACCCCTGTCGAACTTGATTTCCTTCAAGTTAAAAAATCTTAGTTTATAGCTTTTTTATTAGCTTTTAGTGAGTACTAAAAGCTAATGCTAAAAGCCACAAGCTTTTCAGGCAGCCAAAGATTCCTTTGGGCTTCTCTCCCTGTTTGTTAACTTTGTATTAAACCTAAAAGCTACTAGCTATAAGCTAAAAGCTATTACAGATATGGCAAAAAAGATTAAAGCAGTTGTAAAACTACAACTGCAAGCTGGAAAGGCGACTCCTGCGCCACCAGTTGGTACCGCCCTTGGTCCCCACGGGCTCAACATTGCACAATTCGTAAAAGAGTTTAACGACCAGTCCGCTCCAATGGGCGACACTGTTGTGCCAGTGCTCATGACGATCTACGAAGATCGTACATATAGCTTCATTCTCAAAACTCCACCAGTGCCAAACTTGATCATGAAGGCAATCGGTGTTCCAAAAGGAGCGGCGAACCCTCTGACCAACAAGGTTGGTAAGATTACCAAAGCACAAGTCCGCGAAATTGCTGAAAAGAAATTGAGCGACTTGAACACTACCGACGTTGAAGCAGCAATGCGCACCGTTATGGGTAGTGCCCGCAGCATGGGTGTGGAAGTGATTGAATAATCATTGCAGCATGCAAACATAGAAACATTTAAACTCTAGGCGCAGTATTCGTACTTGCTTATATGTTTAAATGTTTTTATGCTTTCAGTAGGTTAGTAACATACATTATATGGAAATACTCATTGGTATCGTGATAGCGATTCTGCTCCTTGGGCTGCGCATTGTGCAGCAGTACGAAAAAGGAGTTGTGTTTCGGTTTGGGAAAGTGGTCGGGATAAAAGAGCCAGGACTGTCTTGGGTGCTACCTTTGATAGATGTGGTGAAGCGTGTTGATATGCGTACCATAACCATGCCGATACCACCACAGAAAATTATTACTCGAGACAACGTATCAGTAGATGTGTCTGCGGTTGCGTACTACAAAACAACAGACGCGGTGAAAAGTTTGGTAGAAATCCAAAATGTGTTTGCTGCAATTAACCAAATTGCGCAGACTTCGGTGCGAAACATTGTGGGAAAATTTCAGTTAGACGAAATTTTGAGTGAGCGCGAAACAATTAATGCAGCCATTACCAAAGTACTCGACACGCACACGGAAGGGTGGGGAGTGGTAGTGCCTGTGGTAGAGATAAAAGACATAGAACTGCCAGAGGGGATGCAGCGCGCTATGGCAAAACAAGCCGAAGCAGAGCGAGAAAAACGTGCTAAGATAATAGCAGCGGAAGGAGAAGCCTTAGCCGCAGCAAAACTGGCCGAAACCGCGGATATTATGGCGGCACACCCGATTGCGCTCCAGTTGCGCAATTTGCAAACCATGTCAGAAATTTCGGTAGAGAAAAACTCCACCATAATTTTCCCTGCACAGTTCATGAGCACAGTGCAAGAAGTTAGAAAGTTCATGGAG
>CAZZBG010000010.1:0-1571 GCA_964652865.1 uncultured Candidatus Saccharibacteria bacterium | reverse complement strand
AATTTTCCCTGCACAGTTCATGAGCACAGTGCAAGAAGTTAGAAAGTTCATGGAGTCGGAGCACGCTCGTAATTAAATAAACCACAGATACACAGATAAAACCGATCACGCAGATGCCTCTGAAAGGCACTGCTTGAATTCGTGTTATCTGTGCAATCCGTGCATCAGTGGTATATATGCATAACATCAAAAAAATCTATTTGTATCTGGTTTCGACTATTGCCCTGGTTATTTGGGTGATTGGTGCAATCATGTTGGTAAACATGGGGCTCAAAGCATGGGTCTTTACTAAAGCTGACAACTATTCGTACTATACTGCGCCACGTGCAGAAATTTGCTCACAGGCAAATGTAGACACGAAAATGTACCCAGAGTGTGTCCCAGGGTACGCTGAGCAGCAAAAGGCTATGGAAGAGGCGAACAGGGCCTCCCAGCGCCAGCGTGACACTGCTCAGGCATTATCTATGATCCTGATAGCCACTCCAGTTTGGTTCTTCCACTGGCGACTTGCCAGAAAAGAGCAATAATGGTAGAATAAAGCACTTAATTAATTTGTGGGAGAGCTTACGCTCGAAAGTGTTTAGTGTGCACCACCCCGCTGAGCGGGGTTATGGTCACGCTAAGCGTGACCACGAAAGGGTATATATGAAGAAAGTATCGAAGCGCGCACGCGCAAATTCCGAAGCGGTTGACCAGACAAAGGTTTACACCTTAGCAGAAGCTATTGAACTTGCAAAGAAGACAGCAAACACCAAGTTTGTTGGTTCACTCGAAATGCATGTCCGCACATTGATTGATCCAAAGAAAACCGACCAAGCAATTCGTGGTTCCGTTTCTTTGCCTCATGGTACTGGTAAAACCAAGCGTGTTGCTGCGTTTGTTACCGAAGCCAAAGTAAAAGAAGCCACAGATGCTGGCGCAGTCGTTGTTGGTGGCGAAGATTTGGTAAAGCAAATCAAAGAAACCGAGAAGACTGACTTCGATGTCGCAATTGCAGAACCAGCAATGATGCCGAAGCTTGCTCAGATCGCAAAGATTTTGGGTACTCGCGGACTCATGCCAAACCCAAAGACTGGCACTGTATCCGAAAACATCGCTGGTATGGTAAAAGAAATTGCTGGTGGAAGAGTGAGTTTTAAGAACGATGACTCTGGTATCGTGCATCAAATTATTGGTAAAGTTAGCTTTGACTCCGCACAGTTGCAAGAAAATGCAAAAGCATTTTTGGACTCCGTATTTGCTTCTAAAACAGCAGCGGTAAAAGGTCAGTTTGTTGCTTCTATTTCCTTGAACGCAACCATGGGCCCTGGCATCCAAGTAAAAGTACAATAATACATTTTCGAATCCCTCTACAACGTTTGTTGTCGAGGGATTTTTTCGAATATAAACCACAGATAAAACAGATAACACGGATTCAACAAGAGTCCTCTCGGGCGTTATCTGTGCAATTGGTTTAATCTGCCTTCCTGCCAAAACTTTTAGCGAAGTCGGGTGTATCCGTGATTTATTAATTAGAGCCCTGTTTGGATTGTTGTTTTGTTGCCCTGCTTCGTGTTAGCATACAACAAGTA
>CAZZBG010000009.1:17836-19539 GCA_964652865.1 uncultured Candidatus Saccharibacteria bacterium | reverse complement strand
GGTTTCTGTGGCATTGAAAGGAAACCCCTGGCTTTAGCCAGGGGAGGAGGTCATTTGTATTGACTTGATGGGATAAAGAGGGTATCATGTTTCAAACATCGGTCCCTTAACTTAATGGTAGAGTGCTGAGCTCCGCGTTCAGAGGTTGTCGGTTCGAGTCCGGCAGGGGGCCATGGGTTGTAGCTCAGTGGTAGAGCGCTGTCGCTTTGTATTAAGCGGGCTATGTGCATTCATTCTAGAACGAATGCATGTAGTGATTTCAGATCCAGAGGTCGTGGGTTCGAATCCCATCAACTCAGTTGCTAGGGTAGCTCAATGGCAGAGCGTTCGCTTTATAGCGGAAGGATTGCGGGTTCGAGTCCCGTCCCTAGCGTTGTCCACAGGAGGACAGATACATGTGCGGTTTGGTGCCGCTTAGCGCGCCAAATATTTTGGATCTTAGATCCATTCCGCACTGGTGAGCTTTGTGCCCACCAATAGAAACGAAAAACAACATGTAATGGTACATGTTGTTTTGTTTTTTCTATTCACTTGCTTCTACTCTTCGTCGTCATCTTCCTCATCATCGTCAATAAACTCGTCTTCTTCGGTAGTAGGAGCCGCTGCTGGAGTTACGGGAGCAGGTGATGGTGGTGAGTACGGAGCGTACGCAGGCTGGGTAGGCGCGTATGCCATTTGTTGGGGTGTTGGCTCTTGCCATGCTTGTGCTTGTGGCTCAGGTTGCGCTACGGCTGGTGTTTCGGGTTCGCTAAACACCGGAGGAGCTGCTGGAGCGCTTACATTTTGTGGAGTGGTAGGGAAGCTGCTGGCTACAGGGTCGGTGTAGCTTGTAGTCTGTACTGGTGTAGTTTCTTCTTCTGTGACTTCTGCTTTTGCTTGTGGTGTTTCTGGAAGTTTAATGCTTGCAGTAAGTTTTTCGAATTCTGGCAGGTCAGACACAGACTGCAGTCCCATGTGCTGCAAAAATTCTGTGGTCAGCTGGTAGTGTGCGCTTCTGCTGTCTGCAGGGTTAGCCACTTTTTCAATAAGTCCACGCATGAGTAACTGACGAATGGAGTACTGACAGTTCACTCCACGGATAGCTTCTATTTCTGCTTTAGAAATCGGTTGGCGGTAAGCAATAATGCCCAATACTTCTACCGTCGCGTCAGTTAACTTTTCGCGTAGGTCTGCTGTTAAGTAGTTTTTAACTAAGTTTACATTTTGTGGGTTGGTACCGAGTTGCCACTGGCCGTTAGCTTCCATGACTATGATGCCGGAAGCTTTGCGCGCTTCTTGCAAGCTTTGCAATGCAGCAAGGACTTCTGCTTCTTCCTTTTCACAGAGTTTTGCAAGGAGGGCTGGAGTTGCTGGTTTGTTTGCAACAAACAAAATGCTTTCGAGTTGTGCTTTGAGTTCTTCCATAGGAGTGAAATAGAGTTAAAAACTTACCGCGCTTGGAACAGCCAAATACCAAGACCAATTAATACCAGTGAAATAACTACAATCTGTGCTTGGTTGCCCATGAGCCGCGTGTTCTCGGGCATGCCTTCGGGGATTTTGAACACACCCACGTACGAAAGCAATCGTTGCAACGTAAAATACCACGGTTCGTACAAGGTAGTACCGTAGATATAGCCCACTATGATGAGTAATGCAGCAAAAATAATTCTGTTCATGGGTGAACACTATGACTGTATTTAGTATAGCAATAAACTACAAAT
>CAZZBG010000009.1:10360-17736 GCA_964652865.1 uncultured Candidatus Saccharibacteria bacterium | reverse complement strand
TCTTCGACGCGGCGGATAGTAATGTCTGTGAAGAGTGCGTCTTGTTCGACGCTGAATATGCGTTGCTTAATCAGTTCCAGCAGGGCCAAGAACGTTACAATAACTTCTGATTTATTTTTCGCTTGGGAAATAATGCTGGAGAGCTTCGTCTCTATTTGCTTGGCAAGCAACCCTTGTAAGTGCGTAATCTTTTCTTGAATAGAGATAGCTTCTTTAATGCGCGCCTTCGGTAGGGCGTCCAACTCTTTTAAGTTAGTCAGTACTTTCATGACTGCATTTTGCAGTTCACTTGTCGTGACGCTTTGGTCTGGGAAAAAACTAATACGCTGGGAAAACACTAGAGTGCGAGTAAAGCTTTGCTGCTGGAGCGCGTCGAGCACTTTCAGGTGACGTGCTACTTCGCGGAACTGTTTGTAGAGCAAGAGTTGGGTTTCTAGTGGGACTCCGGCGTCGTCTTCCTCTATGTCTACTTCTAGTGTTGGCAAAATTGCTTTTGACTTTATAACAAGCAACTTAGCGGCAATTGCTAAGTAGTCAGACAGCGATGTAGGGTCGAGCTCTTCGAGCTTTCGCACGTACTGCAAAAACTGCTCGGTGACTTGCGCCAAAGAGACTTCGGTAATGTTGAGCTTCTGGTTTTCTATTAACGACAACAGTAAGTCCAGAGGTCCTTCGAACTGTTGTTTTTCGAGAGTAATAACGTGTGACATGTGGAAAAGTATATAAGCAAGTGCTGTATAGGTAGTATACCTTACCTTGTGCTAGTTTGGCTTGTGGAGTTCTTTGGCGAGTTGGTATTTCTCGCTATTTGCACATAGATTGAGATGTGAAATCCAATAACCAGAACAGAAATGGGGACTAAAATCCAAGCAGGGACAAACAGGCTCGCAGCCCAAAGGGTAACTACGCCATACCCCAGGCTGCACAGTGCCACCATGACGTTGCGGAAGAGGCTTGGGCGGGCTGCTGCAGGGAGGGTGTGGTTCAGTCGTAACACGAGTGGTGGGTAGAGCCACATGGTAAATGCACCAAGACAGGCAGAAGTCACAAGTAAGAAGAACGGTTGCTTGAACTGTGGCACTACCAAAGACAGAAGCAAAATTGCCACGCCAACCAAGGCGGTGACTGCGCTAATGATTTGGTGGTTCGCCAGCTTTGGTAGGTTATACCGTTTGGCAACTGGGGAAATGATGCGCGCAAAGAGTCTGCCAGTTGCGTCTAAGATAACTAAGTTCGCCATGATAAACAACAACATGCTGCCTACACCAAACAAGGTGCCAAGGTGGGGGAAGGTGTCGTTAAGTGTCAGAATTTCTGCGCGCAGTACCCCAAATCCTTGCGCGGTGCCGAGAGGGAGTAGAAGTCGTCCTAAGAATGCCAGTAGGAAAATAGTAATAACGTTTGCCCCCAAAAAGAGTAAACTATGTTCTTTGTTGATTGCCCGAAACCACTGCTGAAAATTGCGTTTTGCCTCTACGCTTTCCAGCTCGTATTTTTTACTACTTGTTTTATTTGGAAATTGAGAATTAGAAATTGGTAATTCTGTATTAACCCCATACCCTTTGTCTTTTATCCATTCACTTTGTACTAAGTTCAAAATACCGGCGACGCCACCATATGCCAGCGCTGCGACAAAGTCGAACCGAGGAAGTCCTTGGGGTAAGTAACCAAAGTTAACCAGTCCTTTCAGTCCTTCCCAAAACAAAGCGAGGTCGAACTTGACTACCACTACAAGAAGGATAATGAGCAGTGACAGAGTAAGCCCAACACGCGAAATTTTTTCTAGTGCTTTGTAGACGTCCGGTCGGCGAAAGAGGAGTAAGGACAAAAGGAGGAGCGCAACAGCGAGCACTAGTCCAACCGTGCGTTCTTGTTGTGCCGGCACACCAGCAACTACTGCAATAATGTTGCCGGCGGTAGTCATCCACGCGGGCCAGACCTGTGCGGCAAGTGCAGTAACACCAAACACCAGTGCCAGCCACGCTTTGTTCTCGGTAAGCGCAGAAGCGATGTGTTTACCAGTTACCAGCGTGTAGCGCTCTATTTCTATGTTTACAAAATATTGAAAGACTAAAATAATAGATACCGGCCACAAAATGGCGAGGCCGAAGTTTGCAACAAGGCTTGGCCAGAGAAGCATTTCCCCACCGTTAATGGACAGCGCTACAAACACGACACTCGGACCGAGCATGGCAAGGAGAGTTTTGGTGAGAGGTGGGAAGGGTTTTTGCATAAGAAGAAAAATTAGTAACGAGTGGCGAGTAACTAGTTGCGAGAAAGACAAGAGAGTCGTCACGTCTTAAAGTCTTCACGTCTTCACGCCAGACAAAAATTGAAAATTAAAAATTTGATCTTGCACTTCAATACGTTACAGCTTTTTGGGGAACAGTACAGACAGGAGTAATGAAACAGCAAGTGCTCCCATAATGATAGCAAACGAAAGGATAGATGAAAGGTGGATGCCAAACATGACTGCGAGCATTTTTGCACCAATAAAAATTAGAATGAACGACAACCCTTTTTGTAGGTGGTGGAATTTGTGTACCACACCTTCTATTAAAAAGAATAGTGCACGCAGCCCCATGACCGCAAAAATGTTTGATGTGAACACCAAGAATGGGTCTTGCGAAATAGAAAATGCTGCGGGGATGGAGTCAATGGCGAAAATTATGTCTGTGGTTTCTACTAAGATAACAATCATGAGCAGGAGCGTGGCGTAGAGTTTGCCATTTTCGCGCACAAAAAAGTGCCCACCATGGTGGTTGGTGGTAAAGCGCAGTGCTTTGTGCGCGAGTTTGTAGACTCTGCTGTTGCCAAAGTCGGCATGCTCTTCTTGTTTGTCTTGCAGGAGTTTAAACCCTGTGTACACCAAAATTGCACCAAAGATATATAGCACCCAGTGGAACTGACTCACAATGTAGCTACCCGTTAAAATAAACGCACCGCGGAATACAATAGCCCCCAAGATACCCCAGAACAATACACGGTGGTGGTATTTCTCTTCTAGTTTAAAATAGCTAAACAAAAGCAGGATAACGAACAGGTTGTCTACCGAGAGCATTTTTTCAGTTACGTAGGCAGACAAAAACTGTGTGCCTGCTTCTGCGCCGAGCATGCGAAATACGAGCCCAGAAAAACCCAGCGCTATACAAATCCAAAATAGTGACTGGTAGGCAGCGGACTTCAGCGAAATTTTGTGCGCTTGGCGATTAAAGTACCCAAGGTCGGCTACCAAAAATCCAACAATAATTGCGCCGAATATGGCAAAGAGTATTTGTTCTGGTGTCATTTTTTAGAAGTAAAGAGTTCTATTTTTTCCGCTTTTCCAAAGAGGGGCTAGGGGAGTTTGGCTGACTCTTGAATTAGTAGTGTTGTAAAGAAAAATAAAACCACACAAATGCAGCTGCTAAAGCTTGCAAAAGGATAACTATGAATACTCGTATTCGAGAAAGGTTAAATTTTGTCTGTAAGTACACCATGCACAGCAACCAGAGGTAAATTACAGTCAATCCTATATGCAAAGCTCCAGAGAGCATGAGTGTTGTGAAGAATGCAATATCTCGCGGGGCACCACAATGCACGCAGTCGGATGAGAGGTTTGGCGACAACAAAAAACTCAAGAGTAAGAAGCAAAGTGTAACTATGATTGAGAAGGAAAAAAATATTTTGAAGAGTCCATTTACATTTTTGTAAGGAGAATACGTAGGGGCTTGGTCGATAGAGTTGGTATTCACGTTATTATTTTGCATAGTGTTTTGTTCCCTTTTTCCAAACAGACAGATACAGGCATGAAGTTTTCGGGTTTGTGGGTGGGGGTGTATCCCTCTCTAAACATAAAGAGAGGCTAGGTGAGTTTAATTTATCTAAAACAATACGATGGGCACCATGTACAGTTTCTGCAGATGGTGCCCTTGGGTAGAAGAGTTATGCCTTCTTTTCTTTTATGTCGAGTTTGATGTGAAGTTCTTTTAATTGTTTTTCGTCTACCGTGCTTGGGGCGGACATCATGAGGTCTTCTGCAGAACCGTTTTTAGGGAAGGCGATAACTTCGCGAATGTTTGGTTCGTCGCGTAGTACCATGAACAAACGGTCAAGTCCAAAGGCACAACCACCGTGTGGAGGTGCGCCAAATTCAAACGCACGAATCATGCCGCCAAAGCGTTCGTCTACTGTGGCTTTGTCTATGCCGACAATTTCAAAAGCTTTGTACATGACTTCGGGGTTGTAGTTGCGAATAGCGCCACTGCAAATTTCGTATCCGTTGGCGACCATGTCGTACTGGTCTGCTTTAATTTGGAGTGGGTCTTGTGAAGCGAGTGCTTCGAGCCCGCCTTGTGGCATGGAGAATGGGTTGTGGGAGAAATCCACTTTTTGTTCGGTGTCGCTCCATTCGTACATTGGGAAATCGGTAATCCACGCGAGTGCAACGACGTTTGGGTCTTTGAGTCCAAAGTCTTCACCAAGTTGGCTACGCAGTTTGCCCAATACTTTGTTTACAATGCTTCGTTCGTCTGCGCCAAAGAAAATAATGTCACCAATCTGTGCGCCAATCTTCTCTATGATTGATTTTTGCTCATCTAGCCCGAGGAATTTAAGTATGGGAGACTTTAGGCCTTCAAGCACCCCAGTCCAAGCTTCATTTTGTTCTACTGTGATATAGGCAAGCCCACCAGCGCCTTCTTTGCGCACAAGCTCGGTTAAGGTGTCTATTTGGCTGCGTGAAAGTTTTGCTCCACCTGCACAACGGATGGCTTTTACACACCCACCATTTTTTATGGCGTTCGCAAAGACGCTAAACTGGGTTTCGCGGAGTTCTTCGGTGAGCTCTACCATTTCCATGCCAAAGCGCAAGTCTGGTTTGTCGCTGCCGTACTTTTCCATTGCTTCTGCATAGGGAATGCGCGGGACAGGTTTGTGCAATACTTTTTTGCCGGCAAAGTCTTCTACCAGAGAAATAATAAGTGGCTCCAATTCGTTCCAAATGGTTTCGCCAGTTTCGGCAAAACTCATTTCGAGGTCGAGTTGGTAAAACTCTCCAGGGTGGCGGTCGGCGCGAGGGTCTTCGTCACGAAAACAAGGAGCGATTTGGTAGTAGCGAGGGAGTCCACCAACCATGAGCAGCTGTTTGAACTGTTGTGGTGCTTGGGGGAGTGCGTAGAACTTCCCAGGGTGAATGCGGCTCGGGACCAAGTAGTCGCGAGCACCTTCGGGTGAGCTAGAGGTTAGTATTGGAGTGGTGACTTCTACAAAGTCGTGGTTGGTCATGTAGTTGCGAATGTGCATGTTGTACTGCGCACGGCTCTTGAGCATTTGCTGCATTTTTGCACGACGTAAATCCAAAAAGCGATATTGCAACCGAAGGTCTTCGTTTACGTTGACATCGCTAAATACAGGGAATGGTAGTGGTTTGCTGGTGTTCAGGATTTGTAATTCTGAAACGACTAACTCCACCGTGCCAGTCGCAATGTTCGGGTTTACGAGTGCTGCGTCTCGTTGGGTTACGGTAGCGGTGGCACGCAACACAAATTCGTCGCGTACTTTGCTTGCGGTGGCAAATGCGTCTGCGGTTTCTGGGTGCACGGTAAGCTGTACAACGCCGGTGTGATCGCGAAGGTCGATGAATATAAGGCCGCCGTGGTCACGGGTAGAAGAAGCCCAACCAGAAACGGTGACTGTTTCTCCAACATGCTGGAGAGTTTCGAGAGCAAGGGTTCGAGGCATAGTGTTTTAAAATATCAAATCACAAATAGCAAATCCGAAATAAATTCCAATTACCAAAAGTTTAAGCACGAAACAAGAGAAAGCAATTTGTATTTGGTGCTTGGAATGTATTTGATTTTTGCTATTTGGGTTTTGATGCTTAATGAATAAAAAAACGTTCTTACAAAATAACCATTAAAAAAATGATTACGTTGTAAGGACGTTCAAATATGACGTGGTGCCACCTTACTTTGCTCGGCAGTATGCCAAGGTCTTCATTGTTCGTGGTAACGGACGATTCCGGAAGGATCTACTGACGCCACTAGCGTCAAGTCTAAGGTCGTAAAGTTATCAGGTCGTAAAGTCAGATTTAGTCTGGCGTTTGACGTGAAGACGTTATAACATTTGGACTTGCTACGCGTTGGCGCGTTCTGCCTTCAGCTCGGCTGTGTTTGCAGCGTCTGTGCTTGTAAAGTAATTATAGAACATTGGGCTTGGGGAGGCAATAGGAGGTAAGGTTGCTAGCTGCTAGCTTCTAGTTTTTAGGTGGAAGCTAGGTAGCGGGGCGTTAGATGGGCATCTTCTAACATGCCAGTCTTTGGTTCTGTGATGCTGACAATGCTCCTGCCGAGCACATAACGATCATTTGTTAGAAGATGCCCATCTAACTTTTTCGCTTGTATAAAAATGAAAGACGGAGAGCGCAGCGCGTTGCTGCTCTTCTCCGTCGGTGTAATTGGCTTAGTGCCGAAAGGTTTGCAATAGGTTGCTTTGTCGCTGCTGTTGGTGCACTGGTTTCATGGGCGCAGTAAATTGAATGTTGGTCACGGTCCCTTTGTCATTATCCCATGTAAATGATAGGCTCCCGCCATTGAATTCGCAGTTTGCGTGCTCTTCGATGAGTATTACGTAGCGCCTACTTATGAGACAGTTTACTGTTATGCTTTTGCCACATCCTTTGCACCCAATGCTTTCTGTTTTCACAATCTTCCTCCTCAGTTGCTGGTTTATGTCGTGTGCCGAAGCGGTTTTCGGCAATACATTGTACGATATTTTACCCAGATGTGTCAACGCACACATGACGGTGTGGTATACTATTTTTTAGAATTTTCTTTATAGAGAGATATGTTAAAAAAGATCGTACTAGATTTAGAAACCCAAAATTCGTTTGCAGATGTAGGCGGGAGAGGAAAAAATCACTTGCTCAAGATTTCGGTGTGCGGAGTGTATTTTTACGAAACAGACACGTACGTGTGTTACGAAGAACACGAGCTTTCCAAACTGGCGCCACTCTTGCAAACTGCGGACCAGATTATTGGGTATAACATTAAAGACTTTGACTTCGAAGTACTGCAGCCGTACTTGAATTTTAATATTTTCGATATTCCGTATTTAGATGTCTTGGAGGAAATAGAAAAATCTATTGGTCACCGTGTGAAGCTTGAGTCAGTAGCTCAAGCGACACTTGGTACGGGGAAGTCGGGGACTGGTTTGCAAGCGATCGTGTATTGGCGAGAAGGTAAGTTAAACGAACTAAAAAGTTATTGTTTGGATGACGTAAAAGTAACTAAGCAAGTGTACGAGTACGGTATGAAGCATGGAAAAGTTTTGTACTCGGACTATTTCAATACAAAAGAATGCCCCGTAACGTTTCTAGAACCGAACGCACGGGGCGA
>CAZZBG010000009.1:0-10260 GCA_964652865.1 uncultured Candidatus Saccharibacteria bacterium | reverse complement strand
ATTTCAATACAAAAGAATGCCCCGTAACGTTTCTAGAACCGAACGCACGGGGCGAAGTACTCCACCAAGGGAGCTTGTTTTAGATTTTCTTGATTGTATAGACTGGGCTTCCGATCCGCATATCCACAATGTGAACCATTGGGGTTTGCGGATCTGTCAGGCAGGGCAGGATTAGCTCGATTTGCAGCTTTTCGTTCTTAGGGAGCCACGGCAGAATATTACTTGGCTCTACCGCATCAGGTAAGAGCAGTCTATTGTTGTGGTTTAATAGCGAAGCTATTACTTTTGCGACTACGACTGGGTCAGTGACACTTGCTTGATTTTTCTGACCAATTACTATCTCAACTTCTCTCAGGCGTTTCACTGGAACTATTTTACCAGTCCCATCGCTTCCACCGGCTGAAAAGATGTAATCCACGATTTTGCCTCCTTTAGCAATGTTTGAACGGATGAGGTGTAGTATACGTCTACTTGTGTCGTTTGTCATGTAGGCTCCGTTACGAAGGTCACCTTCGTAACCGTTACCATGGTGACCTTCGTAACGGTGTATACTGGTTATATGCGAAAGGTAACTCTTCTTAGTGGTGCGTTTGTAGTAGTGGCAGGCGGATTTTTTTTAAAACAAGTTTTTTCTGGGGCGTGGGTGTTGCCGCAAAGTATTAGTGTGGGGTTTGTGACGCTGCACTACTATGGTATGACGATGGCGCTGGCCCTTGCGAGTGCGTGGTATTTTGCGGTGTTTCGAGCACCTCGTTTTGGTTTAGCGTCTGCATGGGTAGACGCGGCTGCAGTGTGGCTGGCTTTGGGTGGGTTTGTTGGTGCGCGGCTGTACCATGTGTTCTCGAGTTTTGGCTACTATACGCAGAACCCTGTAGAAGTATTAATGGTGTGGCACGGAGGGCTGTCTATTTTTGGTGCACTCCTCGGAGGACTTGTAGCACTGTTGGGGTACCTGTATTTTTTCCGCAAACAATCAGCTGCTGCAGAAGTATGGAGCTGGCTGGATGTGTTGGCGCCGGCAGTGCTGCTCGGGCAAATAGTTGGTCGATTTGGAAATTTGTTTAACTACGAAGCATTTGGCTACCCAACGGCACTGCCGTGGAAGATGTTTGTGCCAGAAGTGTTTCGGCCGGTTGAGTTTGCAGCGGCACAGTTTTTCCACCCTCTGTTTTTGTACGAAGCGGGGGCGAACGCACTTATTTTTGCATTTCTCTGGTGGTATGCGCGCCCTTCGGTCCGGACGCCGCTGCGCATGGGGGCCGTGTTCAGTTTGTATATTATTCTGTATAATACTGTTAGATTTTTCCTCGAACACTTGCGCACAGACAGTACATTTCTCGCACCTCAGGTGCGGTTGAATGCAGTGGCTAGCGCACTTTTAGTTGTCGTGGGCAGCGCAATTTATTTCTACGTAAGACGTTATGGCAGAACCTACACTCGTTCATAAAAAATGGCTTCGGGGGATTAGCATCTTCGCGGCTTTGGTATTGCCGGTGGGGGTATATGCGCTGTCGCTTCCAACTCCTGTGTTCCGCTACATTATCCCATTTGTGCTTGCGGTAGTGTTGTTGGTGGAGCTCGTTACATGGTTTTGTTTAGCGCAAACTCCAGAAGTACGCCGGTGGATGTTAGTGCGCAGTGCGCTGTTTTACTGTGCATGGTTAGCAGTGTTCTTTTTAGTGCCGTTCTCTTCTTTGTTTTCTTGGTACATGGTGCTGAGTGTGCCACTACTGTACTTGGGGCACACTATGGTGACCTACACCGGAGAGACGGTACTGATCTCCCACACAATTTTAGTGAGCTTTGGAATATTGCTTACAGCAGCTGCAGGGGAGTATTACTTTAAAGCAGGGAGTTTGCTTTTGACTACGTTGGTATTTGCAGCTTTGGTACTTTTGACTCGAGGGACGTTTGTGTTGGTACCGCAGCAGCCAGCAGTGCGTTTGTCTGCGTCGTTGTTGGTGGCGCTGTTTGCAACTGAAACGTATGCAGCATTGTTACTGCTACCGTTCCACTATACCGTGATTGGGTTTCTGGCATTCCTTGCGTTTTATGTAGTGTGGTTGTGTGCGTACTACTGGCAGTTCAATGTTTTGACTGCGCAACGCGCGAAGTTTTACTTGTTTGTAGCTCTCGTTCTTGCTGGTTTGGTGTTGCTGGTCACACCATGGCAAGTTGTGGCATAATACAGAAAAGTACGACTGGTTCGTACTCTCTATTTTCAACTTTATAACTTATGAAATTTGGTTTCTTTCGGACTTTGCTCTGGATAGTCAGTGTGGGCGTAGTAGTTTTTTTCTGCTCCGTCTTGTTTGGCGACGTGTTACTTGCTCGCTTGTCTACGTTGAGCGTTGTGAAGAAGTATCACTTACTCGAACCAAGCGCTCCGCTCGTAATTAACACACGAGAAGAAGTGCGGGTAAATGAAGCAAACGACATCATTGCCGCAATTAACAAAAACCAAGAGAAGGTTGCTGCGGTGGTTACTGGGTCTGGAACGGGGACGGTGTTGCGCGGTGCTGCACTTGCTTCGGTGTCCGATGGTTTATGGTTGACCACAAAAGCAGTTGTTGCAGGAGTAAAGCCCACTGACTTAGTAGTGGTGCAAAATTCGGGCAAGCGTCTACCAGTTTCTGCGGTGACGCAGGATACCGTGTCTACCTTAGTCTTGCTTCGGACAGATGCAAAAGGTTTGAACGTTTCTGCGTTTCGAGAATTTAAAGCAGCAGCAACGGGCGAGCGAGTAGTGTTGTTGGGTGCACAAGCAGATGGCGCTATCTATTTTTTGACTAGCTATATTTCTGCGCAAGAAAAGTTTACTGGTGCAGTAGTCGCTAGTGAAGCTCCGTCTCGCTCGCTGCTTCTCCAAACAGTGGCAGGGCTTATGCCTGGGCAAATTGCGTTTGATTTTTCTGGGCAGGTTACTGGTGTGTACGACGGTCAGTCACTCGTGCCAGCGAGTGTGGCACAGGAGTTTGTGGCAAATGTTTTGGCAAACCAAGGAAAACTAGTACGGCCGTATTTTGGCTTTTTCTACACACTGACACCAGATAAAGGTTTGGTGATAACAAAGCGTGAAGCGGTGGCGGTCGCAGCGGGAAGCCCTGCAGCTCGGGCAGGGTTAGTAGAAGGGGACGTTATTACTAAAATTGGGCAGCAAAGCGTCCTAGGTGCTACTCCTCCAGATATGATGTTGCAAGCTGTTCCGGTAAATGCCCCAATCTTGCTTACGGTTATGCGGCAAAATAAGGAAATCGAGGTTTCCGTAACCCCAATTCCCCAAAAAGCCCAATAAACACACGTTTGAGGCACTGCATGGGGTGGAAAACCCGCTATTGACAAAAAGGTGCATTTATGATATGGTAATAGCCACAGTGATGTGGCTATTATTTATTATATTTTGTATGGCAGATAACAAATTTTACCCAGCAGCAAGCGAAGAAATGGCTCGAATGCTTGGTTTAGTGAGTGAACCAGCAAAAGCTGAGCCGGTGCAGAACACGACTTTTCCGGAAGTCGTGCCTGTTGAGGCGTCTGTTATACAGGCTCCCGTACAGACTCCAGAAGAAATAATTGCCCAAGATGTAGCGGCAATAACTGGCGAAGCACCAGCAAAAAAGATGGAACAAGCTCCTGCGACAGCAGCAGTGGTAGCAGCTGGAAGTGCTTTGCAACCAGCATTGCTCCGTGTTGGAAAAGTAGTCTTGTCTTTAGTGCCTTACCTCTTAGTATTCCTGATTTTGTTTGGGGTGTACTACTTCTGGTTTGCTGACCCTTCCAACCGTCCTGAAATTTTCCGTAAAGTGCAAACAAAGACTCCAACAGTGGCAGAGCAGAAAGCTACCGACATGGCGACTGCACAAAAAGAGCAAAAAGTAGAGTTTAACTCTTGGATTTTGCAGTACTACTTTGATGTAAGTGATGCCGCGATTGTTGCCCCAGACTTTATTGCACCGAACAAGTTAACAAACTTTGAAAACTATTTACTCAAGCTGAACCCAAAGACCAACGACATTCGTCGAGTTGGTGTGACCGATGCAGAGAGTGTGTTGAACGGTATAGAGCCGAACACTGGTGAACCTTTGGCAGATTGGCAACGTGATGTAGTGGCAAAATACTTTAACTCCGATGCAATCCTCGCTCGTGTGCGTGGCGAAACTAGTACTACTATTCCGTCTGTGGTAACTCCACGAGTTGCACAAGCAGCGACTTCTAGCTCGACTGGTGTGTGTGCAGAAAATGCTATGGGTATTAACACCGAAATTGCTGGACGACTCGAAGTACCATCTATGGGTGTGAACGTACCAATTATTTGGACTAAGAACGCAGCAAACTTCGATAACGATTTAAAGAGTGGTGTGGTGCATTACCCATGTACACCGCTTCCTGGTGATACTGGTACCAGTTACATTTCTGGACACTCCAGTAACTATGCGTGGATTAAGGCAGACTTTAACCAAGTGTTTGCGCAGATGAACAGCCTTGCCGACGGTGCAACATTTAAGATAACCGTGGTTGGGAACGACGGCAAAGATATTCGGTTGCACTATGTAGTTAAGCGCAAAGCAGTATATGCCACAGATGACCAAGCACAGTTTGCAAATACTGCAGACTCGTTGGTTGCACTGTCCACTTGTTGGCCACTGAACACTACCGAAAAACGTATGGTAGCGTACGGCAAGTTGGATAGAGTGGAGAAATAAGAAGTGGCGAGTAACTAGTTGCGAGTAGCGAGAAAGAGACAGGGTTATTCGTTTACTAGTTGCGCTTGAGGATGGGTGAGTAGGTGTGGAATTCATATCACAGAAGAAAATATGCGAGGATTTTCTCGTAACTCGTAACTAATAACTAGTAACTAAGTTTATGTTGTGAGCGGGTAGTGGGGGTGTCTAGTCCGGTAGATTGCGGAAATGCTAGCCACTTCCAAACGCGCCCATGACAAGCGCGATTTGGGGAAGCTCCACCGCGGAGCGCTCCACTTCTTCTGACACCATGCGGTGGCAGACTAAGCGGGGAGTTGAACTGTTCAACCACCCCAAATCTTCGCGCTGCGGCGCAGCACATTCACATTTCGGCACATCGCAAGACGTGCCACTGCTTTAAGGAGGCAGAAATGAAATCTTCGAAACTATTTTTTATTTTGGTCGCAACGTTTGTGTTGGCTACAGCAACTTTTGCGCAACAGAATGATGATTGTCGCCGCAGGGCACAAAATGGTCAGTGTATCGGTATGTCCACGGTTTTCGTTGGTGCTCCAGACTTACGTAAAGCGAAAATAATCGTCCTTAACGCGCCTGATTTAACGGAAACTCAAGTTAGGTTAGTGATTTCAGAGCTTACGCCCCATTTTGTTAGTGTCTATGGTAAAAATTTTATCGTAGTCACTGATGAGCGAAAGATTAACCCATCATGGGGTGGTGAGCGGATTCCGCTTACTTACAACGTGCGCGTACGTTCTGATGTCAGCGAAATGCAATCTTCAACTCTAAGCACTGCTGGTAAGCGTGCAGCTGCTCGCATTGGTCAAGGCGTGTTCAGTATTTTAGTTCAAGGCATTCCCGGAAACAATCCTATCGTTAACAGAACTAAAAATGAAGTAGAACGGGCAGGTCAAGATGTTCTTCAAGAACAAATTGACAATCACGAGGCGGGTATGGCCCCAAAATACCGAACCTATGCTGTCACTTCGGAGTTACTTCGTGGTGACGGAGCAAAGTTCAAGCCCCTGAAAGACCCTACTGACTACTTTGTGATTAAAGAAGTATACAAAACCAAAGGTAGAACAGAACATTTTTTAGTGGCTCAAGGCGATCGAGAAGATCACATAAAGCCGCTAGAAAAACAAATTTACCTTGGTTACACCTCAGAGGCCCCTCAAAATGGCCTAACACGTCTCGAATTTCTACGACTTTTAAGGCGGGATGATGATCCTGCTCACAAAAGCCAACCTTTAGACCAATTCTTAAGGGGTGACAGCCCTTCAAGCGATTCATTCGATGCAAGTGGAAACTGCAAACGTCGGGAGTGGAGCGATGAAAAAAACGACTGGGTCTGTAAAGATTCAGTTGAAACCAAAACGCCTCCACCTTGCAAGACGCAAGTGAGAGATAGCTCAGGTGAATGGCGCTGCGCTGCTGAACAGCAGCAAGCAGTTCCAACTGTTAACCTACCGCAAACGCAAACAGTTGCTCCGCAACCAAAAAAAGCCTGCCTAAATACAGAGGCGCTCCGCTGGTCGACTGCAGAAAAAACGTGGGTATGCTTGCCTGTCACAAACCCTGTGATAGCAACTGCACCACCAAAAGCTGAGCAGCCGGCGCAAGTAGCACCGGCTTCTCAACCGCCACCACCAACAACAACAGCACCAGCTGTCGTTGTTTCCGGCTTTGCGGAAATCTACTACGATCCCGCACGGCCAAAAATGCAGGGCGAGAACGTTAAACGCATTCTTGCCTACATGGTCAACAAAAACTACCTTGGGTGGGATTCCGCTTGGGATTTTGCGTGGGGTAGTAACGCTGATCGTGCGTGGCGCGAAGTTGAGGCTGCCGCCTCTCAAGCGGGCATCCCCGGCATCATCAAAGACGGTCGGGTTAACATCACTGAGTGGCAGTGGCTGTCAGCAATCTTTGCAGAGTCACCAAGTACATATGCACTTGGATCTGAAATGCGGCAGACCGAAGCGCGAATTAAAGCTCGACAAAAAAAGTAGTTTCGACCAATTCAAGCCGCAGGCACATTCCTCTTTGGGGTGTTTCTGCGGCTTTTCTTTATGTTTCATATAATACAATATTATTGACATATATGCATAAAATATGTTAAAATGTATTTTTGATTAGCGGCATGTTTATGAGCTTTCGTAGGTTTGCCGCTCATCAAAATTTTCATATCTTTGCGATTATTTTATACCGCAATAAGGTGATGAGTGCCGAAGCCGGGTGACCACGGGCTACAAGTTCTTTCCAAATTTTAGAGGAGGCAAAAATGCTCAAGAGAGTAATTTTTGGTGTTGCTATATTTTTAGTTGTGGTCAGCGTGCTCGGCTTCGGTTTTGGGATCTACCTTCCCGCAAAAAGAATTGCGGATGGGTGGAAACCTGAAGAAGCGTTCAACGTGGAAGGGTACGGTATTCGTACCCGTCCACAAGAAGGTGTTGACTCACAAATTTTGGCAGAGTTCAAAGATGCCAAGCCGCGATGGGCAAAGCTCGACGAATTCCCGAAAGAGTTTGTTGAGTTTTTTCTTGCGGTGGAAGACAAGCGCTACTACGACCACTCGGGTATTGACTGGGTGCGAGTGGCTGGCGCTCTAGTAGAAGACATAACCGCCATGCGCATGAAAGAAGGCGCTGGTACCATAACCATGCAGCTCGTCCGTGAGGCCGTGCTGCGCAACAAAACACGTTCGATTTTTCGCAAGCTCTACGAAGCAGTGATTGCGCAAGAGCTTGAGAAGCGGTTCTCTAAGGCTGACCTGTTGTCTATGCATCTAAGCTTTGTTGAGCTTGGGGTGCGCAACAATAAGCCCGTCTATGGTTATCTGAGTGCTGCAGAGGGGTATTACAACCTTCCTTTAGCAAAGCTCAGTCTTGACCAACAGGCAATGCTCGTCGGTATGGCAAAAGGTGCGGGTTTTTATAATCCCGCGTCTATGTCCGAAAAAAGACTGGCGAGGGCTAAAGAGCGTCGTGATCTTGTGCTAAGTATTTGGCTAAAAGCTGAGCTAATTAATCAAGCTGAATACAATAAAGCAACTGCAACAGACTTGAAGGTGGCTAAAGGTAAACTGCTCGGTTCGTTCATGGCTGACCAAGTCATGGAAGAGCTGGAGAAGCAATTCTCTGACCGCGATCTTTCACATGCGACTGTATACTCCACGCTCGACGTAGACGTGCAGAAGTATTTGGAAGAGTCGGTGGTGGCGAAAATGCCGCTGATTGAGAAACGCTTTTCTGGTGTGCAGTTTGCAGGTGTTGTCATGAACGGCAAGACCGGCGAAGTGCTTGGCTTAATGGGTAGCAAAAACTACCAGCAAAGCCAACTGAACCGAGCTGCTCGACCGCAGCCGCCTGGCTCCACTGCGAAGACGATTGCTTTTGCTTCGGCTTTGCAAAACGGCTTGCAACCATTTCAGCGGTTTTTGGATGTACAGCGCACGTTCGTTACGGCGAACGGGCAATTGTACACTCCAGACAATTCGCATGCATTTTCAGGTCAGCCTGTCACAGCGTGGCAGGCGTTGGTAGAATCAAACAATTCGGTGACCATTGAGGCGTCTCGATTGTTTGGTGGCTACCAAGGCGTAGTAGATATGGCAACCAGTCTAGGGATTCCTAGCTGGCAACCATATCCGTCTACGCCCATTGGCACAGGCACAGCGACCGTGTACCAGATTGCATCTGCGTACTCGGCGTTCATTAACCGGGGTCAACGGGTCGAACCACGCTTCATACATTCCATCCGGAATGGGGAAGTAGAGGAATTCGAACCTGAGCTGATAACCACAATTTTGCAACCGGAAACAGCAGATTTGCTAACGGCAATGTTAGCAGATGTGCCGGATCATGGTACGGCAACGATGCTGCGGAAACGTGGCTTTGCGTTGCCGGTAGCTGTTAAAACTGGTTCTAGCCAGCATGGCTGGATGGTAGCCTATACCCCTGGAGGCTTGTTGCTAGTGATGTATGTGGGGTTTGACGACCCTGCAAATCACAAAACAACAAGTATTTATGGGGCGGACACCGCTGGGGAAATTGTTGCGGATGTATTGCTTCGCATGTATGGAAGTAAAAAATTTAGCAACTTTTTCCAAGGCGTGTTTCCGGCAGGGCCGCAAGCTCCTGTGGTGCCGCTTGGCATTGTGAGTGAGTCGCCGGAGCCGGTTGGTTCAGGGGCTGTGCTGGATATTCCAGCACGGCAAACTGCGCCTTCGGTTACTGAGACGCCAGTATCGCCTTTGCGGGATATTCCAGCCCGTCCTCGACCTGCAGCTCCACCTCCTTCGGGAGGTGTTCCGGACATTCCAGCGCGAGTCAAACCAACCGTGCCGGACATTCCAGCTAAACCACCAAAGACCAAAAATTAACTCTTTTTCTTGAAGACAGCAGGCGTACACTTGTGTACAAACGCTGTCTTTTTTTATTGTGCGGTATACTTATGTATATACATTTAGAAACGTATTCCATGGGAGAACGAGCACGAAATTTTGAAGTGACTGGTAATACACCAGAAGCTAAGAAATCTACGCGCCGAGAGTTTTTAAAACTATTTGGCGAGGCAGGGGTGAAAAGTTTAGCTGCGGGTACGGTATTGTTCGGTGGCAAAAAAGTAGAGGGTGCGGTGGCGCAAGAGAGGGGTAGGGTACGACAGCGACCAGACGAGGAAGAAACACATACTGCCCAGTCTCGTGAAATACAGCAAGGACCGGAGCGAAAATTTAGACCAGTGCATTTTCCAGCAGAAGTCCGTGGGGTGTCGAGAGAAGCAGATGCAGAACTAACTGGTAAACTACAGACACTATTGCAAATAGAACTCTTGCGAGTACCGCGCGAGCTTAAAGAACGCCCCTTGTCATGTGTTCTTACTGTTGGTGAATTGGTAACCAAAGAGAGTCAGTCGCGTCTTGGTACGGGGCTGGCAAACGAAGCAGATAGGCAAATAGCACAAGCGCCCGTCAATGTTCCTTCGCTTGGTAATGGCAGGCTTGCACAAGCAGCGGAGCAGGCTTTGGGCTCTATGATTCGTTGGGGTAGAAGAAAAGCAGAAGCTAAAACTAGAGAAAAACTTGCACCGGTAGAAGGGCGGGCCGAGTTATCGTTCACTATGCACGCAGGGACAGAAACTCAGGCAGGGCGTGTTGCTTTGAAGTACGAAAAAATAGAAGGAAAAGTGGTGCCGAAAAATATTGTTTTGGGTTCTGGTGTAGAGCTTCCTGTTTACAACGCTACAGAAATTTCTGGGCAAAATATTGCAGAGATGAAATCTTTTGTCGCACACGAGTTACTAGAAGCTGCGTTTAGCGTGGCAGGACCAGATGCAGAACAGTTTCCTGTAGCAACAATGGTGCGACGGTATGTGAAAGAGGCGAGTGTGGAGACCGGCGGACAGAATAAGACGGTACGACCGAAAAGGTAGAAAAGTAATTAGTCACTAGTCAAGTCAAAAGGGTAACCCTTGCGCTGCGCAAAGGTTACCCTTTTGTCTGGTACTTCTATTTTAGATTTGGAATTACGAATTATGCATTGCGTATTACGTATTTCAG
>CAZZBG010000008.1:15341-21387 GCA_964652865.1 uncultured Candidatus Saccharibacteria bacterium | reverse complement strand
TAAATGGCGGGCTTGTGAAAACTTTGTTTTCCGACCGCTACTCATGGGAGTATTCATCTTTGCAACTTTTATATGGGTGGCCACAATTTGCACCCATGTAGGATCGGAGACCAAATGGCAAACAACCAAAACAAGCAACACAACCACAAACCACCCGCTGCCGTATCGGTAGACTTTGCTTTCGACCAAAAACCTGTTGGCGATTTTCTGATGACAACTATTAAAGTTCGGCGCGGCAGCAATGCCGTAGCCGGTGCTTCAGTAGGTGTCACCAAGATGCCATTACCAGCGACTTGGGAAGAGAAACTTGTCACAAACAGTAGTGGTCAGTGCACATTTCTTGTGCCGCTTCCCGCTACTGAAACCAAGATACTTCTAACTGCGCAAATAATGGTTGGGAATCAACTCCCGATTAACACGAGTGCGGTCTGGGAACGCCAAACACCACCTCCAAGCAACTCACAATTTTTACGGGTTACCGTAGAAGAAACAGATGCCCCTAACCTTGTATACCTCCAACTGTTTACAGCAAGAGACGAGGCGGGGCATGCAGGAGCAAGCGAGACTATTAGAATTACTTGTCTCGGCAAAAAAATTGTTGGTGGCGAATTCAGTGACACAGTTGGTGGAACACCACGCAACGAATTTCAGATTACAACTCATTCAGATGGCGCTAGCCTCGGTTGGGTTCGTCTGGAAGAGAAGGGTGAGGCAACTATCACTATAAGTTTGACGGGTGGGCGAAAACCCTTCCAATTCAAACTTAAGAATGAAGACAAAAAGACAAGCAACGACATTGCAGAGCTCATTCTTCAATCTGACTTTACGATTAGCCCGGTATTCGTAAAGGTGATTGCCAAACTTTCAAAACCCGGAAAACCAGGTCAGTGCAAGCTGGTTGCCACACAAAACATAAATGCCACCGTAGTAGGCGGACCCAACGTTTGTAGCAATGCAAAGGAAGGTACGTTTACAACAAATGGCGAAACACAGATACAGATTAGTCTTCCAGATGGTCTGGACTCTGCCGCTATTCATGTCGAATCAGTAGCGGATTCCTCCATAATGACAAAGACTATAATCATCAACAAACGTTCATAGGAGGTGAACAATGCCACTAGTAGCTGGACTTCCCATGCTCAGCGTTGTAATGGACGCCTTAAGCCTAGTACCCCATATTAAACAATGGGTAGTAGAGAAAAGGCTTCCAAACAAAAATGAGTTAGAGCCACTCGCTCGCGGAATACAAAGTCTTGAAGAGCAGTTTAACAAATCGCTCAAGGACGAGATTAAGCTTAAAATTCTTCAGAAAAGAGTACGTGAATCGGACCCACTCCGAGCAAGTTTAATCTTCCAATTCCTGCAAGATAAAGATATCCCGGCAGCTGATAAAACATTATTTCGAGAAATCGTGTTTTTCGCTGAAGAGATGTTCAATGCGGACGTAGCGTATCAGCAACTCTGCGAACTACTTTATTCAGGTAGCATAGAAGGTATTCAAACTACCCTCAATGAATACCGATCAAAGCAACAAACAACCATGACTCCCGAACAACTAATCGCCGACGTCAAGCGGCGTTGGAAAGAGTCTGACGAAAAGGGCTTTCGCCGCAATTTTCGTGAATGGATTACGAACGCTCGCCAGAACGTTGCGGAATTCGACCAACGCGTCACCGATGAAGAGTTGGAAGGCGCAAAAAATGAAATAAAATCACTGTTTTGGTGGTTAAGATAAAAGGAGTTTCGTATGTTGATTTTTGTGGCTGCTGCAGCATTCTACGTGACTTTGTTTGGACTAGGGATGAAGTTTATACCCCGTCAACTCACATTCGCCGCAGCAAATACTGGTAGAGCAGGAAAACGAGCAGCTGCTACTGGCCTTGCAATAGGCCAACAAGTGGTGAGCGTTACATTGTACACCGCAATCACAAGTTTACTACTAGTGGTCTGTGGTGGAATTTCTCTGATTTTGGCAGTCTGGTCAGGGTCAGAGCTCTTGTTCTGGTTTGTATTTACAGTCTCAATTATCCCTTTGGTAATTGTGGGACTAGCGATGTATGCCGTCGCAAACAGCATAACAGGAATCGGCGAAGCGCTGGCAAGTATTGGTGAATGGGCAGCAAAAAACAAATTTTGCCTTATTACCATAATCCCCGCCTTGCTTGGGCTTATCGCCTGGGCAGCTGGATTCGGTGTGAAAAAAATGGGCAGCGTTTCAAACGCGCTGTTCCAAATGTTAGGCCTCGCCAGTGTCTCGTGCTACGGCTTAGCAGCTGTAGTGCTCATGGCCAAGTTGTTCGGTTTCCCCGAACGAGTGGCTAACTTTCAGTTTCTCGCTTTGTCGGTGGCACTTGGCATTTTTGCTGCCATGTCGCACTTGCTTGGACTGAGCACGTTTCACATCTTCACGTGGAAGAGACTTTCAAGTTTCGTCATGGTGACCTTCCTGGTCGCCATTGCGCAAATCATTCTTCCGCAAACAATCAACCCTGTGGTCAAAATCGCAAAAAACGGATATGACCACTTAATACACGGCATGGGCTGGGCCGTAGCCAGCTCTACCGCAGGTAACGACTTAAGTTTCCGTCGCGTCATTCAAAGCGGCGGCACACAATCATTCACGCAAACTCCATCTGGCGGCTTCAAAGCCACAGGCGGACTTGTACCTTACGGGCGCCACTGCTTGCTGGATCAAAACCCGCAGGAAGTAACTTACAACGGCATCAAGCTGTTCAAAGGGTACTGCCCTGCGGTAATGGACCCCGCAACAGCACTCGACGCTCCCAACCACCAAGATGGCTGGGTCTGGCTCCCTCTACAACAAACAGAGGTGGCTGCAGACCCGCTTGCAGTCAACAAACCATAGGAGGGACCTATGGAGACAATTCTTCGAGGGCCGCCGCCATAACTTTTATCAAAAAGTTATGTGCAGGCGGTCTTTTTTTGGACAAAATTCCCAAATAGTGGTATAATTAAGCTACTAAACAGCTTTCACATTTATTATGAGCTTTAAAAAATATTTGTCTTTTACTGTAGAAGGGAAAAAGTATAGAGAAAAACAAGAAAGAAATGCAAAGCTTGCGGAAATTAAAGCCAAGCAAGAAGAAAGGCTCGCCCAAGCACAGGAGGCTTTTAAAAGTGATGAATTCATCACTATTCTGTCTGAACATCCAGATTTTGAACCTGAAATGATAGATGGTTTAGAAAATAACCCGAAAACTGTTGAATTTATCACAACGCGTTTTGAAGCATTCAAGGAAAAGAGTGCCATAACCAGTGAATTCAAAGCCGTATTCACGGAAGCTTTTACGGCGGAGTTAAAAACCGTTGGCATTGAAAAGCCTGACGCATTAGATAAAAAATTTTGGGATAAAGTTAGTACTGAAATTGACAATGAAATACGCAACAATCCTGAAGGGCTCTTGGACCTACGTAAATCACTCATAGAGCACGCTGAAAACCAAAAACAAATTAAATCGCTTGAACAGGAACTGCGAAAACTCAATGCCCCAAACCCAGAGCAACAACAGTACATGCGAATACTGGATGGTATAGACCCAGACCATATAGCAGATCCCAGCAAATTAAGTTTAGACCAGCGCCAAGCGCTTACTGAGCTTGGTAAGTATTTTGACGAACGCAACTCAGTACAAGTCTTAGCAAAAACCTACCGTGCATTAGATAATTTTTCAAAACTTGAACAAGCAAGCGAAGCGAGTGATAAATTAGATGACCTAAAAAAGCAAGCTCGCAATTTGCGAGAAACTATCTTTGCACAAAACAAATATAGAGAAATTATTAATATCCAACTGGATGCCGCACACAACAAACACTACGCTGATTTAGTAGCGAAAGTAGATGCGGGCAACCAACAAGATTTGGAAGCATATCTGGAGTATAACCAAGCATTACTCGAACAACGATCTGAGTTCGGTTCAGTTGAACGAAAAATAAATTCACTTGCACAAGGGAATAAATCAGGTGAAGAAATACTTGCAAAGGCAGCAGAGGCGGTACAGAACCATGCTGAGCAGAAATATAAAAACGAAGTAATCGCCGCAGTTCAAAAACACCAAACCTTCAACAAGCTTGATAGACATTTAGACGAAATCATAGGCGCCACTCGTATTGGTGCAAAGAAAAATGCAGCTGAAATACAACGCATTTTAGAAGATGCCTTTGCAGAAATATATCACGCCCCGTCCACAACCAAAGATCAAAAAACGCACTTACGTATTTACTTAAAAACGCACAATCTCAATGGAAAACTCTAATCAAACGCATAACTTATCCAGTGCAAGCGTGTCCGACCAAGATATAGCAAAGTTAAAAGATTTAACCGCTGCAGCTTTAAACGATACAACCCCAACGATTCTCGATGCAACCCGTGCTTATCTCGAGGCAGCAAACGAAACCCAGAAAAAACGAGTTGCTGAACTTACAGAAGAAATAGAAATGCTCAAAACAGCAGATAAAGCAGAAGCGAAAATAGACGACATGCAAAACCTTGATGCAGTAAGAAAAACACTGAGCTAACAAAAAAACCTCCGAGTCCGGAGGTTTTTTAATTTTCTAGTTTCGTCTTGGTACTGCGAGTGCTGCTGCCTGCGAGACGACGTCAGTGAGTGCGTCTGCGGGGCGCCAGCCACGAAGAGTAACGTTGTCTATGGCTTTAGCCATAATCGCGTCGAACTTCGCTTGGTCTGGACGGAAGAAAGATTTTGCCGTTAGGTTCGCATCTGCAAACACACCAATGTCAGGATCTGCCGCTTGCAACTCCACTAAGTCTTTTCTACTAGATGGCACTTTTCTGCCTGCGTAGTACTTATCGAGTGCGTCTTTGGTAGTAATAGTTTTCACAAAGTTCCATGCCTCAGTTTGATTCTTACTTTGTTTGCTTACCACCTCCCCCCAGTAATTAGCAAAGTTTACTTTAGGGTCATCAAGGTTTGGCTGAGGCACTGGCGCAATGTCGTAGTTGAGAGTAGCCGCCTTTTGAGCAATGATATCACGCGCGTATGAGTAGTTAATCATGAACGCTGCACGGCTATTTGCAAATGCGTCTATTGAGTAATCGCTTCGTGTATTCCATGTATAGTACTGCGAATTTGCGTTAGCGAAGTTGGTGTAGTACTCAAGTGCTTCTGTTGCAGGAGAACGCTGCCCCCCTGAGCCATCTGAGACTGTTTGGTTAAACAGCGGTCGTGTGCCATCTGCTGACCACGCTTGCGCTCCTTGCTGCAACATAAAGAGGTATACAATATCCTCTGCCCTGTTTACTTGTCCCCCTGGTGCTTGGCTAGAAAGCCCTGCGGCAATACCACTACGGCTAAAGTAACCAGTCAGGTTCTGCCGTGCTAATTTCTGTGAATCACTTGCAAGTTCATTCCATGTCTTTGGTGGCACTGCTATACCAGCGCTCCCTAGTAAACTCTTGTTATAGTACAGCGCTAAACTGTCTACCGAAATAGCCGCACCGTATATTTGCCTATCCCGAGTAAAGTCTGTAACAACTGTATCTACAAACGTATTTTTAAAGTCTGTAAACGACCACTGTGCTTCTGGCGCGGGGACAACTTTATCTACGTACTGCGGCAGCCATGCGTTGTTTATAGAAAATACATCTGGCCCTGTTCCAGAAGCAAGCGCATTCAGTAGCTCAGTTTGATAATTTTCTACATCTTTTTCTACCAAAGTGACTTTAACACTTGGGTATTTCTTTCTGAACTCTTCCAATAGTGGCTGGAAGTGGGTTGTGTCTTCAAACACCTTCCACACAATAAGCTCTGCTGGCTTTGAGCTGGTACCACCCCCACCACAACCCGCAGCGAGTAAAGCAACTGCGCAGAGGGTTACACATGCTCGAAATAGTCTTGTACGGTTTTGTTTCATAGAAATAACTCCTTACTGTAAGTATAGCAATAATTAGGAACTAGCTGCTAGGAGTTAGGAAATAGTAGTGGCTGTTGCGAGTAACGAGAAAGAGTAGGGTGGGATACCATCCAAATTAAAAGTCAAAACTAAATTGCATTACAGCTTACAGTTG
>CAZZBG010000008.1:1532-15241 GCA_964652865.1 uncultured Candidatus Saccharibacteria bacterium | reverse complement strand
AACTCATCCCGCAAGTCTTCATGTGCCAACCCAAACTCTACTACCGCTTTTAAGTATTCGAGCTTATTACCACAGTCGTAATACTTTGCGTTTGTAATTTCTTGTGCTAAAACCTGCTTACCTTCTTGCATGAGAATGTTGACCGCATCGGTGTAGTACAGTTCACGCCCAGACGTATCACCTTCCAACTGCTGCATGGCTTTCCCAACAGCACCAACCATTTCTGGACCAAACACAAACCCTGAAACAATCGCAAGATTAGAATCTATGTTCCCCACCCCTGGTTTTTCTACCATCTTGTGCACCGCAAACGATCCACCAGCCAAAGACTCACCTTCTATATATGCGTAGCGCTTGTAATCCTCTGGTGCAGACTTATGAATACCTCCCAGAACTGCGGCAGCACTCGACTGTTCATACGCAGCCACTAATTGTTGTGAGCGCGTCGGGCTTGCAGTTATAAAATCATCTGCCCAGACATACAAAAACGGGTCGTCTCCAATAAAACTCCGCGCATTCCATATTGGCGTGCCATTACCATACGGACCTTTTTGGCGAATGTAGTGAAAATTCGCCATATCGGCTATCGCTCTGACTTGTTGAATATACTCAGGCTTCCCCCATTCCAAGAGACGTTTTTCTAACTCAAAAGGATAATCAAAATGATCTTCAATGCTTCGTTTGTGCCAACCAGTCACAATAGCAATATCTTCTATCCCTGCAGAGACTATGTCTTCAACAACATACTGGATGATAGGTTTATCGACCAAAGGAAGCATTTCCTTCGGCATCGCCTTGGTTGCAGGTAAAAATCGAGTTCCAAACCCCGCAGCTGCTATGACAGCTTTTTTCACTTTTCTAGTCATGTGGTCTTTTCATTACGTACACGTATTGTCGCCGAATTAGAGCATAGTGTCAAAACCCACAAACTACATATCTGCTCGAGGCCGGTACTGCAGCGCTTCTGCTATATCACCGACTTCGATACGCTCTCGCTCGGCAATATCAGCAATGGTTCGCGCCACCTTCAGCACCCTATGCACGGTTCTACCTGACAAGCGGAATTTTGCAACTGCTTGTGATAACAAAGTACTGGCCACGTCGTCCAGCTCACAGTATTTTCGTATTTCCAGCAGCGTCATCTCGCTATTTGTTTTACTAAATCCCAAACGTCGTGTTTGTATGGTACGTGTGCGTTCCACCCGCACGCGAATACTTTCGGAGCTATCACCACCGGAAGCCGTGCTCATCACGGCGTACGAAAGCCTAGGCACATCTATATGTAAATCTATCCTATCCAGCAAAGGGCCAGAAAGCCTTTTTTGATATTTATAAATCTGCGCCGGTGAGCACACACAAGACTTGCCGCCAGTATCTCCATAGTAGCCACAAGGGCAAGGGTTCATTGCCGCGAGCAACATAAACTTGGCAGGGAATGTTAGTGTATTTTTCGCTCGTGATACCGTCACAATCCCATCTTCTAACGGTTGTCGCAAAGCCTCTAACACATTTCGTGCGAATTCGGGTAGTTCATCGAGGAACAGCACCCCTCGATGCGCCAAGGTAATTTCCCCCGGACGTGGCACTCCTCCACCACCAACTAAAGCCACGCTAGAAGTAGTATGGTGTGGATTCCGAATTGGCCTTTGCGCCATTACACCCGAGTTTGGTAATTTCCCCGCAATGCTATATATATTCGTTAGTTCTAAGCACTCAATACTATCCAAGGGCGGCAATATACCAGCCATCGCTCGTGCCAGAAGCGTTTTACCAGAACCTGGTGGGCCAGACATCAGTAAGTTATGCCCACCAGCAGCTGCCACTTCTAACGCGCGCTTCGCTGTTTCTTGCCCTGAAATATCAGCTATATTCGTTGCCACCTGTGCTTCGTGCGCAAATGTAGAAACCTCCGTCTGGGGAGTAGGCACACACTCCAGCACCCCTGCAAGATGCCCCAACAACTCCGAAAGTGACCGGCAGCCATACACCGCAACCCCAGAGACTAACGCTGCCTCTACTGCATTTTCTTGAGGTACAAATAGTTCACCCACCCCCAACTCTCGTGCCTTCAATGCAATGGCTAAAGCACCCTGCACTGGTCGTATAGCTCCGTCTAGAGCGAGCTCACCTGCAAACCACCGTTTCTCGGTAGAAAATAAAAATTGCCCAGATGCGAGCAAAATCGCAAGGGCAATAGGGACATCGAACACAGTTCCAATTTTTTGTGAATCAGCAGGAGCGAGATTCACCGAGACTCTTGTTTGTGGGTACGAACACCCAGAGTTCTTTAAGGCACTTTTTACTCGTTCACGACTTTCTTGTACAGCCGCGTCGGGCAAACCAACAATAATCGTAGCAGGCAAGCCATTGCTCACGTCCGCTTCGACCTCTATTTGCTCTGCAACAAGGCCAATAACAGATGCAGTGAACACTTTGCCTATCATGCGTTCCTCCACATGGCAGTAGGGCGAATCGTCACAATAAGCCCGAGTACTACCCACACGCCATAGAACAGTGGCAAAATAATTTCTGGACCGAGCGGCAAAGGCACTGCTGCACGTTCATACGCGTGCAGAAATCCAATAACCGCTGCTCCCCACCAAGAGACTTGCGACACAGTAGTCGCGAGCATAAGCTGGAACAAGACAGGACCAAGTTCTGAAAAAGACAAATCAGGATCAAGTTGCGAAAGTGCCTTCTTGAGTCTATGCAACACAAAACCATTTACCCCAGCTGCCAGTACAAGTCCAAGCTTTAACACAGTCGCTTCGCCAACATGGCCGATCTGTATTTGCATATACGTTCCGGAGCCTACAAGCCCAAGAAAGCCTATCCAAATAAGTGGCTGTGTTATGTCTGCAACTCGCAGCACACTGCCTAAACGTACCGTCCTCTTCTTTACCATCCAGAGCAATCCTGCACAATCTACTACTGCAACCGCACCAAATGCGATAGCAAAAAATATAATATGCAAAAATAACGCAAAACCAAAAGCAAAAGTATCCATATTATGTGTGTTTACTGCGAACGCTGAGAATAATGAGCAGTACAATCCCAGCAAGAATATATACGTCACCAATATTATAATACCCATTTGCCACTTTAATAAAATCTCTGACGTATCCCAAGTAGATTCTATCAAACATATTCCCAGCAGCCCCAGTTAGAATCAGAACAAATGCAAATTTCTCTCTCCACTCAGCCAAGCTCCACCGAGTAACTGCTATGTATATAAAAAAGAGTAAAGCACAAGCAGTTACAAAGAATATTCCTGCAGTAGGTAACGCGATACTGAACACAAACCAATGGTTTTGGTAAGGCGTTAACCCGATAAACGCACTCACCCCTTGCTGGCAATATGCAAAACAAGCATAACGCACACTTAAGTCAACAAAAAGTAAACCAGCGGCGGTTATGAGTAACTGCAGTACCTGAGTGTGTTGCATGAGCACTCTTATATTGCTTTTTCTGCTTCTGGATACACCTCTAAACGAGCTGCGTCAATTTCATTGCCATCAGCATCAACTCCGTACGTACCATCAGCAATTTTGGCGAGAGCAGCTTCTATTCTACCAATATGTTCTTGAATTTCATCTCGAGTCATTTTATTTGGTAAATCGATAGCTATTTCCATTTCCGCATCTCCATAATCACTACCTAATTCGGTATGCTCTGCAATACCGAGCAACTCCGCTTCGAGCTCTGCTTTTTTTGCTTCGAGCTGGTTCTTTCTTGCTGTCAAAAACTCTGGTGTAAACATATAAAAGATTTGAAGATTATATAAAAAGTATATGAGATATCGTAAAAAAACAAAAGAGCCCCTACATGGGGCCACGGTATTAAAGTGCCCTGTAGAGGCTCAAACCTCGAAGTTTGAGCAACTCTACACAGTAGGTAAAACATCTAAACTTTAGATACTTTACCCACTGTGCAAGGTTACATTTTCGTCACTTCTTGGTCACCTACTTTCGCAAATTGCGAAAACAGGATAGCGTCTGACATTCTAGTCTTCGGTGCCAAACTGAACCTTAAGCTCTTCTTACGGTGGTCTTCCACCTTAAACAAATTGTTCTTTTATTTTTGACTAACACTAACTTTTTATTTTTTTGATTTTTTGTTCCGGAAATCCGGAAAGAACCTACATTTTATTTTTGTTTTCAATCAGCCTTGACTAGTAAGGCTATGACGAAGAGGCAAAAGGAGAGCTGAGCTTGTCCAGATATATGACCATAACGATAATTATACTCAAACATTTTGAATATAGTTATCGTCATCGTCATAATCTACCAGCGCAGATTTCCTTCGTCCAATTTAAATCCAAACGAGCTTGTTGGAACGACACCGACTGAGTTGTTAATGTACTACTTTTCCTACCTACAATATTAGTTTAAAACGAATACACACACGTGTCAATTATTTGTACCAAAATTTCTATAATCCATTATAACTAAAAGGATATATTTTTAAGAATGCAAAAAATTTTTGAATTATAAAATATTTGTGCACAAACGTATCTGTGGATAACTAACTTCTCAAATACTTTTCCACAGAGTTATCCTCAATCGTTTGATCAGAAGTAGTAGAAAACACTCGAACGCCCCGAACAGAATCCCAATCGAGCACACGCAGCACTCGAGTTAACACCACTTGCTTCTTACGAGCTTCCAACTCAGCCGAAGATATATGCATAGACTCTGCAACTGCAGTCGTGTAAGGGTGGGCTGCTTCAGTAGTAACAGTATCAACAATAAGCACGTGCTCAACTTGCAACCGTTCACCGGTATACGAACTAAGGGCTTGCAATGGAGCAATTACAACCCCTTTTACTGAGCTATTAAAATTTCTCAGTATTTTATGCACTCCACCATGCAAACCTACTACCAAAGCAGGTGGTAATGACTCATTTTTGGCATATAGCGTGTCATAAAAATCTCGTAACGTTTCAGCTGAATCGAACAACACAAGAGCCGAAGCTGTAGCCATAAGCGCAGCAACAACTTCTTTATAAATACTCTCGGTTACAATAGTCTGTACGTTTACCTTTTCAATAGTATTTACCCCAAGAACAGGCTGCACTTCCAAGGAAGCTGCGCCCAGTCGTGCTTGTAACATATGTAAAGCATCACCTTGTGGAACAAAAGTGTGGTACACACAAACTTTGCAGTTTTTAATAAAATCCGCATGAAACACAGAAAAATCCTTAGGCTTTCGTATAAATGTGATATTTTTTTCTGAATATTCAACCCAAGCAACGTCTGTTGACATACCAGCGTCTAGAAACTGCTTTAAATTAGCCACTTGCCTTAAATATGACTGTTGACTCGCTAGCGCCCCCTCCACAGACTCTAACTTAGCAACTAAAGCACGGGCGCCCGACACAATTTTATTCCAATAGTACGAACCGAGACTCTCCGCAGACACAGAACCGACACTCTTCCTACCATCTGCTCGCAATAACAGCATGACAGAACCAAAATACACGTCGACCGCTAGGGAAATACTATCTATTTCAGGGATAACTTGGCTTACGTCCTCACCTTCCGCATACTGAGCCTGCCTTACAGATCCAAGTAAGCTAGTCCATGAAGTCGCAACAGCGGATTTTTGCTCTAACCATTCAACGTAGTCTTCCAAATTCCCCACCCACAGCTGACGCTTCTGCTTGTAATCCTGCACTGAGCGATAATCACTCACGGCCATATCATGCGGTACCCGTGGTGAAAAACCGCCCAAAAATAGTTTTTTAACTTCAGTTCCGACAATTGACCAATTAATCTCAGATAAAAGGCCAAAGGAACTAAAAAGCTCTTTCCAAACAAGTACTTTTTGTACAGCAAGTGCTTCTTTCGCCGAAAGCGACTTACTATTACTTACTAAATCTTCCAATACTTGAAAAGAAGGGTATTCAAAAGCCCCCAAATACGGCTCAACCCCAAATTGCGCTGCAACTCTAAAAACCTGCTCTCTTTCTTGGTATGCGAGTACCCACGGTGGAAACGCTCCTTGCATCAAAGATATTGCAGGTACAACATGCTCATACGCAAAAGGGCTGCTTAAAATACAGTTTCGGTCGGGAACTGGCAGTTCTATACCTGTTTTTACTGAGGCTACTACTGGTATGCTGCTTTGCTCTGCTGTCCCCGCTTCGAAGAGCGCTGGCCAACTCTTTCCTTGCTCACGTCCAATGGTCGCTACGGCTCTTTGCGTCGGCACAGTAAGCCTGTTGAAAACCCCAACCAACCCCCGTAATACCTCCACCGTCGCTTTCGCGTCCCCTAAAGCACGATGTACATTTTGATGGTTAACAGAAAAATAATTACCCAAACCTTCTAAATTATAGCTATGGTAGGTGGGTAAGAAAATTTGTGAAAGCTCCAACGTGTCGATTACCCCTGCAAAATTTGTAATCCCCGCCTTTGCTAGAAATTTTCTATCTAGGTCTAATCCATGCCCTACCAACACAACACCGTCAAGCAAACGAGCGACTGCTGTACTTACCTCTGCCCATGTCGGAGCTGCTGAAATTTCTTTGTTGGTAATGCCCGTTAAACCCACTATTCGCTGCCGCACTTCACCAATATTTGGTTTAACCAGAGTAGAGAACGTTTCGCCCGTTACAAGGCGCCCATCCTGGATCGAACATAACACAATGCCTACCTCGATAATCTCTTCGGTTTCTGGGTCAAATCCACTTAATTCCAAGTCAACGCTGGCATATACCAACTCTGTACGCATAATACTTATACTATATAGTTATCTCCCAGTAAAAAGCAAACAGCCCTTTTGGGGCTGTTTATAAGAATTATTCCACCTCTTCTTCAGGTTCCGCTACAAGCTCGACGCCTGCTTTCACTTTTTCTCGAATTGCCTTATCTAATTCTGCTAATACTTCTGGGTTTGATTTCAGGAATGTCTTAGCGTTCTCTCGTCCCACCCCAAGCTTTGTACCATTAAAGACATACGTGTTACCGTTCTTTTCTAAAGCTTTTAGGACAACACCGGTATCTAGCGCATCACCCGCTATAGAAATCCCCCAGTTCCCTGGTTGATACATTATATCGAACTCAGCAGTCTTGAATGGAGGTGCTACCTTATTTTTCAAGACCTTAACCTTGACGCGACTTCCGATGACCGTTTCCCCGCTCTTAATTTGAGCTATCCTTCTGACGTCCAACCGCACAGACGCATAAAACTTTAGAGCGTTACCACCAGTGGTAGTTTCTGGATTACCAAACATCACGCCAATTTTCATACGAATTTGGTTGATGAAAATAACAGTCGTTTTGGATTTAGAAATAATACCTGTTAGCTTGCGCAGTGCCTGACTCATCAGACGCGCTTGTAAACCCATATGACTATCACCCATTTCACCTTCTATTTCCGCTTTTGGGGTGAGCGCTGCCACAGAGTCAATAACAATTAAATCAACTGCATTACTCCTGACCAATGTTTCTGCAATATCGAGTGCCTGTTCTCCAGAGTCTGGTTGAGACACCAGCAAATCTTCTACTTGTACACCTAAATGCTTTGCAAATTCTGGGTCAAGTGCGTGCTCTGCATCGATAAAAGCAGCCAGCCCACCTTTCTTTTGCACCTCTGCAATCATATGTAGAGTCAATGTGGTTTTACCAGAGCTTTCTGGTCCATACACCTCTATTATTCTCCCTCTTGGTATACCACCAACACCAAGTGCCAAATCAAGGCTAATACTTCCCGTGGGGTACGATTCAACATCCATTGCCTGAGAATCAGAAAGCTTCATAATGCTACCTTCTCCGAATTTTTCTCGTATCTGGTCAAGGGCGCTCTCTACTGCTTTCCACCGACCCACTTCACCAGAAGTTGCTACCGCCTTATGTTTTGTCTGTTTTGCCATATCATTTTTCCTAATTACAACCAAACAAAAATGCGCTATCAATGCACTCTTGTTTAGCAATAACTATTTTGCAACACCGGAAGCAAGGAACTGGCCAGCTCCTTCATTTTCTACGGCTCGCTTTGGTCCGGTTACATTTATTGCAGTATCCTCCACAATAAAGGTAACAGTTTTCTTACTTTCACTACCAAACCTACTTCTGGCAACCACCTCTATTGTTTGCGCACCCGGTAACACATTAACCGTACTGGTAAATGCCCCGTCCGCTCCAACAAACACCACTTGGCCATTTAACTCTACTTCACTTCCTGGGGTAGCGTTTCCAGCCACAACAAGCGCTGCACCAAAAATTCGCTCATCCTGCTTCGGGTTGTCTATGACCAGAGTTGGAACTCCACCAATTGCAACAATCTGAAGCACGCAAAAACAGACAAAAACAAAACCAAGAATGCATGATGTCAACAATGCCCAGCGCCTTGGTGTCAGACGCGATGCTAAAGTCTTCCAATCACGCGCTGCTTTACTAACACCTGTTGTCTGTTCTAATGAAATCTCTCTGTAATACTCTGCGATTAAAGCATCTGGATCTACAGAATACACAGCTGCAAGCTTTTTCAGAAAACCTACTACATACACTGACTCAGGCAGGACTTGGAAATTCCCAACCTCCAACGCTTCCAAGAACTTAGCATGTATACCCGTTTTCAGAGCCACCCCTTCTACAGTAAGCCCTAATTCAAGGCGAACTGACTGTAAATACTCGCCGAGAGTTTCCAATCCTAGTTTTTGTATCTGAAAATCTACCATACTAGTAGTATACTATATCGCGCTCCTACTCCATAAAAAACCAGCGCCACAAGTACTTGTAGCGCTGGCAGTTCACCTACGTGTCATTTTTATTTAGAATTGCTGCTCTTCTGGTGCTTCGCTGGCCTCCCCGTAGCCTTCATCTCTTGCAGCCGCTCCATATACTTCCCGCGGCTTCGCCCCTTCGCCAGGACCAATTATTCCCTGTTCTTCGAGCAAGTCGAGCAAACGAGCCGCTCTCGCATAACCAACTTTGAGCCTTCTTTGCAAGAATGATGCCGATGCCTTACCCGCACGCAGAACTTCTGCCTTTGCCTCTTCGAGCAAATCATCCCCAGAATCACCAGAGCCCTCGAATCCAGGAATGTTGAGAGCATGCTTCGGCCTTTCGGTAACCTCGTCATTATAGATAACCGCACCAGCTTGAGACTTAAAGAAATCCACCACACGATGCGTTTCCTTATCGCCAACAAAGGCACCTTGTATTCGGTGTGGCTTGTTAAATTCCGAAGAGATGAACAGCATATCACCATTCCCAAGCAAGCTTTCGGCACCGCTCATATCTAGAATAATACGACTTTCAATTTGACTTCCGACAGCAAATGAAACTCGGGAGGTAATGTTTGCCTTAATCAAACCAGTGATAATGTCTGTTCGAGGACTCTGTGTCGCCAATACTAAGTGGATACCAACCGCACGAGCCATCTGCGCCAAACGCACAATTGCTGCTTCGATGTCCGCTTGCGCTACTGCCATTAAGTCCGCCAACTCATCAACAATAATAACGATATACGACAACTGTAGTGGTGCTACTGCATTGTATTCCAGAATGTTTCGATGCTTACTCTCTGCAAGTAATTTATATCGCCGATCCATCTCACTGACTGTCCACTTCAGAGCATTCACTGCTTTTTCTGCTTCTGTAATAGGAGGTGTCAGCAAGTGTGGGATGCCATTATATACAGACATTTCTACGCGCTTCGGGTCAACCATAATCAGCTTGACATCCTGTGGGGTGTTCCGATACAAAAGACTCACTATGAGCGCATTCAGCGCCACACTCTTCCCTTTACCGGTAGCTCCAGCGATGAGCAAGTGAGGCATTTTAGCCAAATCTGCAACTTGTGCCTTACCTGCAACATCGCGACCCAGCGCAAACGCAATGCGACTCTTGTGATTTATAAAATCTGTTGTTTGCAATACTTCTCTCAGCGACACAATACGACTGGTACGGTTGGGCACTTCGATACCCACCAACGGCTTGCCTGGAATTGGCAGCTCCATACGAATAGCTTGCGCAGCCAAGGCTAAAGCCAAATCACTCTTTAACCCAGCTATTTGAGCGAGCTTCACCCCTGTAGCAGGACGCAATGTATATTGTGTCACCGTAGGACCTACATTTACCTCACCCATCTCTACTTCAATATTGAAATCGGCAAGGGTTTTCTGAATAATGGCAACGTTAGACTCAATATTTCCACTGTCTACTTCTGCTTTATGGTCGTCGAGCAAATCGAAAGGAGGTAATTTCCAATCTTTTCTTTCTTCAATTACCACAGCATCTGGCAAGCTTACATCAGAAACAGAGGAAGACCTATCTTGTATCGGCACAGGCTTCTTTTCGGGCGAGCGCATAGGTGGAACCTTCACCTCTGAAATGGTTGACGCTTCAAAACCAGCCTCCTCTGGAGAATTAATCTTGATTGCTGCAGCAGCAGTGGGCTTAACACCCAGTTCTTGCGTCTCTGGCTTTCTAAAAATAAAAGCAACGTTTGAGGCAATAAGCATGCCTGCAATGAGCAAAACGAGTACTATGACGAGCCCTGCCCAAAAACCGAAAAGACTTACTAAAGGCACAGCAAATAAGGCACCAAAGACTCCTGCGCCTTGCCCTTCAGAAGCTGCCGAAAACCCACCAACCCCACCTAAACGAGCAGCCAGCATATGGAAAGCAGCAACGAGCGCGACTAATGTACAAACGGAGCCAACCCAAAAGCGTTTACCGAGCCCGCTAGCAGAAGCATGCACTGTAGCTGGCCAGCCAATTACCACAGCCCAAAAAAGTAAGACAAGCGGAACGGCATACGCTACTTGCCCAAACAAAACGAGGAGTGTCTTGGTCCAAAACATACCAAAACTCCCCGCAACCGAAGCAAAACTCATAATAGAAAGCAGTGCAAGTGCTATAAGCACAACTACAGTCAGCGCTTTTTTTGTTTCAGGGCTTAAATGAAGTACAAAGCTTTCGGCTGCAACCTGCATGGTCGACGGCTTTTCGGATTCTTTTCTTTTTCGAGACATAGTGTAAAATCTCTGATTTTATTCCATTTTATTGTAACACGGGCACAAAAACAAACAAGCACCGCGCATGGGCTGCGCTGGTGCTTGTGTGGACTCTACAAACCTTTTACTTTGATTTTCTTAGTCTTTGCTTTTGCAGCTTTGGGGACTACTACAGTCAATATCCCATCTTTTAAGTCTGCCTCAATATGCTCACTGTCTATATCCACTGGGATTATAACGCTCCGGCTAAAGTTTCCCCAGTAGCATTCTTGATAAAAATAATCATCTTCGGAAACATTCTCTTCTCTTCGTCGTGCCCCTTTGATGGTTAACATGTCGTTCGCTACTGTGATATCCATGTCTTCTGGTCTGACTCCAGCAATGGTCGATTTTACAATCACATTGTCTTTTGTCTGATACATGTCTATGTTCAGCTGACCTTCAAAATCAGAAAGCCACTCTTCATGTTGTCCAGACTCCATCTTCTGTGGTTGAGACTCCTGCACAGGCTCTACAGAGGCGGTTACTGCACGCACTGTTACCCGCTCTTCGCCCTCTTCGTCGTCTACCATTTCTTCTTCTAGACCTTCTGGGTCAGTAAGGAGTTCCATTTCTGCCTCTTCTGCATCCACCTCATCCACTTCTGGCGATTCCTCCTGATCCGGTGTTGTTTCTTCTACGAGATTTCCACCAATTATTCTACCGAAAAATGTTCTGTCTTTCTTTGGCATACGTTCACTACTATTTTTTGTATACTGAGTATTTCCATATTACCTGAGGATACTGCACACGTCAACCAACCGGAACATGTCCCCACTATTACTTCCTGTCGAGATATGCAGATAGGAACTCGGATAAGGTTTGCTCAATGTCTGGCGCTACAAGAACACGCGCTGACCCTACTGGCTGAACCTCTGAACGTACCATATCCTTTATGTACTGCACTGTGGTCGCAGTGTCTGAATGCGTCAAATTTTTTACCAACCCATGTTCTTCTAAATAGACAAGATTAATATCTTCTTGACCAGGGAGTGTGTGCGTAATACAAAGTGGGACTCCAAATAACAGCGCCTCTGCGACACTAAGTCCCCCAGGCTTCGTGATGAAAACAGAACTGATCGCGTATATCTCTTCCATGGGCTCGTAGTATGAAAGAGGCACGAGCCACTGTTGCCCAGCAGATACTCGTGCTTGGAGTGATTCATACAACTCGGCATTTCTGCCGCATGCAACAACTACCTTGCAAGCAACACCTTCTGCAGCAAGCAAACGAACCACCTGCTCTAAACCAGCAAATAAGTTTTGCGGCACCCGCACACCAAGACTACCACTCCCAACTAAAATAATTTTATCTGTGAGCGCTACTCCAATTTTTTCTCTCACCAAACTCGTATCAACTTTGGGCAACGGAGGTAGTGCGAAGCCAACACGAAATATCTTTTCTGGTGACACACCCAGAGCACGAAGGTGCGCTGCCTGCTCTGGAATATTTGTCAGGTAGAAATCTGCACGGGGGTATGCCCATGCTCTATGAAAGTGATAATCGCTAAACGCAATACCCCACACACCTCCAAACGCACCGCTCCGCTTCAACACACTCATGACTGCCGAAGGAGCTGTCTGAGTAGTCACGACAAGATCTGGCATTTCAGTTTTCACGCACTTTTCAATTTCAGTTTTTTGGAGCTGTGCCACTAAGAGTCTCCAAGGCATCATGAAAATCCAAAAGCCGTATCGGTACAAAAAATTCCACAGCTCGGGCACATGCACGTTAACCCAAACATGAAGTCGTAAAAACTTTTTTACCAGAGGACTCGGATTCGACTTGAGCACTTCTTGTAGTACGACCACACCCCCTGCGCGCTGTAACCAGTATCCGATATTTTGGGCGATGCGCATGTGCCCACTCGTGTGTGCAGTGTAGAGTAGTAAAATTTTTTTGCCTTTCAAATTTGTGTACATTGATTTCGTAAAAAATGAGACGCGCGAAGCGTCTCAAAAAAATAAATTATTCAGCATCAGTCATCGGAAGCTGCTCTCCCCCAGTAGCTTCTGCCGCTGTCGTGTTCCGTTTTTGGAATTCAGCATCGAGTGCTTTGTTGAACACAGCTGCAAAGTCACTGGTAAGATTTGGGTCAGCAAATTTTTCTGCAATGCTTTCAGCGTTCACTCCTGCTGCCATTGCTACTGATATGACCAACCGGTTTAACGTACTTACATCTTGCTGCTGCCGAGCTAAGAGAGACTCTAAAATTTCTCTTTTCGATAACTGATTTAACTGTGACTTGTTGCTCATAAAATTTTATTACTAACGTTAGGAACTAAATGTTTTTGTATGAACGCCCTACCCGATCCAGACTTCAGATACTTTTCAAATGCGTACGCTCGATACTTATCCGGCACCGCAAAATAAAAATCTAGAGCTACTGGCCGTCGCCCCTTGGTTGCAGGAACGTATCCATTCAAATGTTTCTCAAAGCGCGCTTTGAGGTTATCTGTACAACCGACGTAATATCCGTCTCTGCACTTAAGACTGTAGACGTAATACATTTTTATTTTACTACTAAACAAAGTATGCCCGCCTTCGCGTTTCTACGTGGCGGACTTCGTCACGCCGTATACAAGCTTTAGCAGCAACGCCCGCCTTCGCGTTTCTACGTGGCGGACTTCGTCACGCCGTATACAAGCTTTAGCAGCAACGCCCGCCTTCGCGTTTCTACGTGGCGGACTTCGTCACGCCGTA
>CAZZBG010000008.1:0-1432 GCA_964652865.1 uncultured Candidatus Saccharibacteria bacterium | reverse complement strand
TTTAGCAGCAACGCCCGCCTTCGCGTTTCTACGTGGCGGACTTCGTCACGCCGTAGCCACGCTTCAGCAGCAACGCCCGCCTTCGCGTTTCTACGTGGCGGACTTCGTCACGCCGTAGCCACGCTTCAGCGTGGCGATGGCGGAGAGGGAGGGATTCGAACCCTCGGTACTCTTGCGAGCACAACGGTTTTCGAGACCGTCCCAATCGACCACTCTGGCACCTCTCCACAAATACTCACACCCACCTTCGGGCTGTTTCATAGTTTCAATGCATGGGGCGTCGGGGTGCACCGAGCGTATGAAACACTAGTAAAACATGAATGTTCTCGCTACTGACTCTACATACTATACCTATTCGTCACCCCACTCGTCAATTCGCCCACAGAATGTTTTACGGTGCTGTGGACAGAGCCCATAGCTGCGAATTGCCATCCTGTGCTCTCTGGTGCCATACCCCTTGTGCTTAGCAAAGCCATACTGCGGATATGTTTTGCTTTGACGTTCCATGAAACTGTCTCGATATGTTTTTGCCAAAATAGAAGCAGCGGCAATAGAAAATATTTTAGCGTCACCCTGAACCACCGCTTGTTGCTCGTGTGGTAGCTCAGGCAGTAACGTACGACCATCGACACACACATAGAATTTTTGTTTCGCAGTCACCTGTACTCGTTCCACTACTTCTGCTACCGCGCTTCGCATAACTCGCATGTTCGCTTCTTGGATTCCAATAGCATCGACGACTCGAGCAGGCACACTTGCAATACTCCACTGGAGCGCAGACTGTTTGATATGCAACAGCAACTCTACTCTTTCTTTTTCAGAAAGTTTTTTACTATCCGTAACTTTTCGTAGCTCATGTGGGACTACTCGAAAGTGAGTTGGAAAAATAACTGCAGCAGCAACAATCGGTCCAGCAAGTGGCCCCCTCCCTACTTCATCCACACCAACAACCCACGAGTAGCCTTCCTTGATTTTTGCTTGTTCGAAATCTACAGACAATCTAGACATACAATCTTCAAGACAACTTTAAACCGAAACTCGGAAATGCGGGTAGCACGTCATTCCAAAAATTTTATAATCTTGGGTGCCAATATCGTGCACCACCATTTCAAACATTCCTTCGAACACCATCAATGTTTGATCAAAAAATTCTATAGTACCCCTCACCACAAAAAGTCCGTCTTCAAGTGTCACCGTAGCTTTGGGTAAAAATATTTTTTTAGGTGGGTTGGTAAGGTATGAAACAAATCTATCGTAGTCCAATTCTTTGGGAAGCAAGTCTGTAACCGTAACTGACTCCAAAATTGCTGGCTGCCACACTTCTCTACTTCCAAGATTTACAGCGTCTACCCAAGTTTCAAACCATCGCCGAAAAGCAAAGCGTGGCTCTGTACCAATCCCATCAGCAAATTTAATTTGTTCCACACCGGTT
>CAZZBG010000007.1:21959-23801 GCA_964652865.1 uncultured Candidatus Saccharibacteria bacterium | reverse complement strand
AGCGGAAGTAGAGGCTATATACGAAGAACTCGAAGACAACGAAGACGTCGTCGCCGTACACACCTCCGCTAATTTGTGACAAATTAGCGGAATATCTAATTTACAATTTTCAATTTAGAAAAAATACAGATTATCTTAAATAAATTGAAAATTAAAAATTGAAAATTTTATTTATGACCATACTCGGTATCGACCCTGGGACTGCTACGACAGGCTTTGGGGTAATTCAAAAAGATGGTAAAGGTGGCTGGAAAGCCGTTGATTTTGGTGTTGTGACCACAGACAAGTCACTGACTGACGCCGAGCGACTACACGTGCTCGCACAAGACCTCTCGCAATTACTCAGTACGCATACACCAGCTGCTGCAGGAGTAGAAAAACTGTTCTTTGAAACCAACGTCAAAACTGCGATCACCGTTGCCCAAGCTAGAGGAGTTATATTGCAAACTCTAGCTGCACACCACGTGCCAATTTACGAATATACCCCTCTGCAAGTAAAAAGCACGCTCACAGGTAACGGCCAAGCAGACAAAAGACAAATGCAATTCATGGTCAAGCACACGTTTACTCTGGACACCATTCCAAAACCAGATGACGCCGCCGATGCACTCGCCATTGCCCTCTGCTGTGCTCTCCACCACAAACCACCCACAAAGTAACCAACTCACTCACAAACCCCACTCTTTCCTCGTCCCCTGTTTTCATGTTTTCATGTTTTCATGCTTCTATGTTTTGATGTTTCAATGTTCTAATGTTTTATGTTTTGATGTTTGAATGTTTACATGCTTGCATGCTTATATGTTTCCACGTCTAAACACCTCTCCCGCTGGACAAAACAACCAATAGCTGGTACACTTGCTCCAAGACAAGCAATTGTTTATATATACAAGTAACTTTTCTCGCTGTAAAAAAGTGAGAACAAGGAGAAAATTATGGAAAATACAACAGAAGAAGTTGTAGAAACTCCTGTAGCACCAGTAGTAGCTCCTGAAATGCCAGCAGAAATGCCAGCAGTAGAAGAAGTAGCAGCTCCTGCAGTAGAAGAAGAACCAGCCGCTTAGTTCTTTATAATAAAACCCTTTCTGTAAAGAAAGGGTTTTATTATTTATACAAGCTTTATAAACTTTCGTTTTCCGACTTGGAGGAGTAAGTCGGTATTTTTTTTGTGCGCAATCTGAATGTCCGTTTTCACCACTTCTTGGTTCACCCGCACCCCACCTTGCTCCAAAAGCCTGCGCGCTTCTGCTTTTGAAGTTACCAACTCGGTTTGCACGAGTAGTTCTACTAGCCCGTACTCACCCGAGCCCAGCTTCACTTCTGGAATATCGGAAGGTAGTTCTTTGTTACTGAACTGTGAAATAAATGCTTCTCGCGCTTGCTGTGCAGCTGCAGCTCCGTGGTACAACGTTACCAGTTCTTCTCCTAAACGCATCTTTTGGTCACGTGGGTTTGGAGTATTTTGCAAGAACTGCTCTACTTCCTGCAAAGGCACGCGAGTGGCAAGCTCAAAGTAGCGAGCAATAAGTTCGTCTCGCAACGACATGACTTTGCCAAACATATCCGCTGGTGCATCGTTTAAGGTAATCACATTCCCCCACGACGAGGACATCTTGCGTCCATCTGTACCTTCGAGCAGTTGGAACGTCATTATATCTTGTGGCTTTTGACCATACAGTGGTTGAATAGTCCTACCGGCAAGCAAGTTAAACCACTGGTCACTCCCACCAAGCTCAACGTCTGCCTGCACTGCGACACTATCATACCCTTGCATGAGCGGGTACAAAAGTTCACGAAGACTTACGCGCTTACCAGCGTCGAGTCGTTTTTTTATCAGTTCGCGGG
>CAZZBG010000007.1:18313-21859 GCA_964652865.1 uncultured Candidatus Saccharibacteria bacterium | reverse complement strand
TCACGAAGACTTACGCGCTTACCAGCGTCGAGTCGTTTTTTTATCAGTTCGCGGGCAGAAAACTCATGCAATCCAAAACCGTTTGCCATGAGGCCAATTTCTTTAAACCCAAGTTTCTTGAGCCACTTGGAATTAAAATATGCTTCTGTTTTTGACTTGTCTAAGATTTTATACGCTTGAGCAAGATACGTCTGCATATTCTGCTCCACCTCTGCTTCTGTCAGCATTGGTCGCTCTGCATCCTTGTCGGAAGTGTCACCAATTAACCCCGTAAAGTCACCAACAATAAACACCACTTGGTGGCCTAAGTCTTGGAAAGCGCGTAGTTTCCACAAAGCCACCGCACGCCCAATATGCAAATTGGGACTAGTTGGATCAATCCCTAACTTCACTCGCAATACCCGCTTGGAAAGCAGCGCTGTGCGCAAGTTTTCTTTATCTACCACATCAGCCACACCACGACTCAACAGTTCGTCTATTTTTTGTTCTTTGGTCATAACGCAAAATTCCCTAGAGAGTACGTACGGATAGCAGCACACCACAAAACACGCAACTATAAGTACTCGAATTTCATAAATATGGCTTCATTGTAGCATTTTTACAGGGGTACAGAAAGCCGGTATACTACATCTACTAGCTTTTTAACTCACTATGAAAATATATTCATTCGAGCACGTATCCGAGCAATCGGCAACCCATATTAAAAAATGGTGGAAATACGCTAAACGAAATAAACGACTTATTACCACATGGTTGTTTCGAGCTTTTGCTATTGGCATAGCACTGCTCGCACTCATGTTTGTCTATTTTAGCTTTACCCTCCCTGACCCAAATACACTCCTCCAACGAACAGTTCCTGAATCGTCTAAGATCTACGACCGTAATGGTGAGCTGTTGTACGAAATCCACGGTGAAGCAAAACGCACACTCGTACAACTAGATGCCATTTCCCCATATCTCAAAAATGCTACTGTAGCTGTAGAAGATAAAGACTTTTTTAAACACAGAGGTATCTCACTTCGTGCTCTTGCTCGCTCTGCATGGGTAGATATTACCTCAGGCAGCAAAAAACAAGGGGGCAGCACTATCACACAACAATTCGTTAAAAATGCACTCCTTACCTCAGACAAACGAATTTCCCGAAAAATTAAAGAGGTTATTCTATCTATAGAACTAGAAGCACGATACAGCAAAGAAGAAATCCTCCAGCTATACCTAAACGAAATCCCTTACGGACGAAATGCATACGGCATAGAAGCTGCGAGCAAATCGTACTTCAATAAATCTGCAAAAGACCTTACCCTTGCAGAAAGTGCGTACCTTGCCGCACTCCCCCAATCCACCACATATCTAAACCCATTCGGGCCAAACCGTGACGCGCTCGACCGAAGACAGCAGACAATCTTAGGTCTTATGGAGGCCCAAGGGTATATTACAGCACAGGAAAAAGAACAAGCCAGCAAAGAAACTGTAGCGTTCATCCCGCCGCAGAACAGCTTGAAAGCCCCACACTTTGTGTTGTACGTGCAAAATTATTTAGCAGACAAATTTGGCGAACAATCACTCGAAGAGGGTGGGCTCAAAGTATACACCACGCTCGACCTAAAACTGCAAAACATAGCAGAAAAAGCTATTGCAGACAGAGCAGAAAAAAATGCAAAGTCCTACAACGCAAACAATGCCGCGCTAGTTGCCATCGATTCCAAAACTGGACAAATACTGAGCATGGTCGGCAGTAAAGACTTTTTTGGCAAAAGCTCTCCCGAAGGATGCACCCCTGGTAAAGATTGTTTGTTCGACCCAAGCGTAAACGTTGCTTTAAGCCTGCGCCAACCTGGAAGTAGCTTTAAACCATACGTCTACCTCACCGCATTCAAAAAAGAATTTGGCTACGCCCCTGCCTCCATGCTCATGGACGTAACCACCAACTTCGGCACGTACGGTGGAAAATCTTATATCCCGAAAAACTACACCGGAGCCAATTTCGGACCTGTTTCTATGCGGCAAGCACTTGCGGGTAGCTTAAACATTCCTGCAGTAAAAACCTTGGCACTCGTCGGTGTGAACAATGCAATTAAAACTGCGCAAGACCTTGGAATCAATAGCAACTTTACTGATTGCGGGCTATCGCTCGTTCTCGGAGGTTGCGAAGTAAGACTCTTGGACCACACCGCTGCATATGCCACTCTCGCCAACGGTGGCGTACGCAATCCCGCCACTCCTATTTTAAAAATCGAAAGTCGTACGGGAGAAATTCTTGAGGAATACTCCGATAAAAGCCAACGAGCAGTAGATGAACAAGCAATCTACGAACTCACGAGCATCATGACGGACAATGCCGCACGCTCATACATCTTCGGTGTCAACAATCCTCTTACCCTCCCCGGCAGGCCCGTTGCGTGCAAGACTGGAACAACCAACGAGTGGCGAGATGGTTGGACCATGTGCTTCACCCCGAGCATCGCTGTGGGAGTCTGGACTGGCAATAACTACTTTAGAGAGCCAATGAAACGTGGGGCAGATGGCGTCGTTGTCGCAGCGCCAATCGTGAACACGTTCTTACGACAAGCGCTCAAAGATACACCAGTAGAAAACTTTTCGGTGCCCGAAGGAATCCAAAAAATTAGTGTCGACAGCGTCAGCGGGAAACTTCCAACAAACTTTACCCCACAGACAAAAGAAGAGGTGTTCGCAAGCTACTCTGTCCCGAAAGAATACGATGACGTACATATCATTGCCCGTATAGACAGAACTACAGGACTCGCCGCCACATCCAGCACCCCTTCCGAAAATATTGAATTCAGGCCTTACACGGTATTCCGAAGTGAGAAACCAGATAACGCCGCATGGGAAGATCCTGTACGAGCTTGGATGGAAAGCAAGGGCTTCGCCCTCCCCCCCAGCGGAGCAACAACCACAGAAGAAAACCAAAGCGAAGTAACACAAGTATCCATACAAGAGCCTCGTAGTGGTGCACGCATAACGCAGCTCCCTATTACAGTGTCTGCCAAAGTACAAAACCCCACCCCTGGCCAACGCGTAGAACTCTTGCTGGATGGACAGCTCGTAGAGAGCAAAACCACAGAACCTTACATCTTTACCATCAACAAAAAAGTTGCGGACGGTGAGCATGTGATAGCTGTGCAAGTCGTTAACTCTTTCGGGAAGAGTACCGAAACAAGCGTGCGGGTCACTGTATCAGCCAGCACACCCTTGAGCATTAGCAGCCCTGTTAAAAACCAAACAATTAGCAGCCCTGTCGCATTCCAAGCAGTCAGCAACAGCCAGCTGGATACCGTTACCTTTTACCTCAATGATTTTGCAGTAGGCACAAGTTCGGGAATCCGTATGCAAGATGGCACATACGCTTACAGCACCATTTGGGATGCACCCGCCCCTGGCACATACGCCATACAAGCAAAGTCAGGAACAAATAGTAGCAGTAAGGTAGTGTTCACGGTGGAGTAGCGCAGTGAGAGGGTAGAGAGTAGAGAATAGAGAATAGAAAATCCCAGCGCAGCGCGCTGGGATTTTATTTTTGCCTTT
>CAZZBG010000007.1:16638-18213 GCA_964652865.1 uncultured Candidatus Saccharibacteria bacterium | reverse complement strand
ACATTGATATCGGTAGTTTTAATCAGTCGAACAAAATAGTGTTTCGCAAGCTCAGACAACTCTTGTTCAACACCCGCATCAAGCGCATACGGAGAAATCCAAATACTTCCTTGCCATTTACGGAACCCAATCGCTTTTAACTGATTCCGCAACACGGTTCGAATCTTGCGTTGCGTCTCAGGAATATCGAAGATAACCAACTTCCACACGCCATCTCTTACTGGCCGTCTCGTGCTTAACAGCACCCTGCCATCAGAAGACATCTCCAACATTGTTTTCGCAGGATTCGCATAGCGCAATAACCCTTGCGCCTCTAAGCGAAAAACCACATCATACACTTTCTTACGAGGGTACGTCTTTTGAAATGCAGCATATACTGCCGAAAGAGGACAAGACGCGCCCGCGCCTTCTACAAACTGCAACACCTCTACGCTTAAAGTTGTGTGTGTCCGAGACATGTAAGAATTATTCCTTAGACTTTTTTTTCAAAACAATACGCCGTGTCTGAGCGTCGCCAACACTTTCAGATTCTACCTGCGGGTACCGCTCTTGTACATAGGAGTGCACAAACCTTCGTTCATAACTAGGCATTGGCACCAACCCTACCTGCTTACCCGTTTGCTCAAGGTGAGCCACCGCGCCCTGCACAGTCTCTTTCAAATACCACTCACGCTTCCGCTTATAGTCATCGACGTCCAAACTAAACCAAGGAATATCGGTCAACGTCCGGCGAGCTATTGCCACAGCCAATACTTCGAGCGCGTGGAGGTGCTCCCCCCGGTGACCAATAAGCATATACGCAGAAGATTCAGGGTGAATAGAGAAGACAATACCTCTGTGTGGAATATCCTCAACCTCCACCGTCGCAACTAAACCCATAGCAGAAACTAAACCGGTGATAACCGAGGTAATACCCTCTATAGTGTCAGAGTTCATATATCTTGCTTTAATAAAAGTACCAAGCAAATACTACGTATTCGCGTGACGCTTGGTAACGTAATATTGCTGTGCTATAGCAAACAAGGTAGTCACTATCCAGTACAGTGGCAAGCCTGCTGGCAACCGCCATGCTATAAAAATACTCACCAATGGCAATAAGTACATAGTCTGCATCTGTATCATTTGTGCCGAAGCATCAGTAGGTTTTGTAGTAGATTTCGCCTGCATCATCCGAGCTTGCCAAAACTGCAAACCACCAGCCAAAATTGCCAAAATAATATTTGGGTTTGCTAAGTTAACAACACCCAAAAACATAGGATCAATCACCCCTGGGTTGTACACCACTCGATATAAGCCATCTAAATTCCCATGAAGTGCTTTATTAAACACTTGGTACAAGGCAATAAGAATTGGTAACTGCAGCAGCAAAGGCAAACAAGAAGCAAATGGATTCACATTGTGCTCTTTATACAAATCCATTACTGCACGAGCCTGAGCTTCTTTATTATCTTTATGTTTTTCTTTAAGCTCTTCTAGCTTTGGTTGTAATCTTGCAATTGCATGCTGACTTTTAATTTGCTTATGCATTGTTGGAGCAAGTAGTAAGCGAACTAAAATAGTAAGCACGACAATAAC
>CAZZBG010000007.1:7584-16538 GCA_964652865.1 uncultured Candidatus Saccharibacteria bacterium | reverse complement strand
CAATACCCATAAGGATACAAACCACGAAATAACCCATGGTCGAGTGATAGCGTGCGTTGGTATAGCACAATAATTCCAGCAAGCAAATATCGCATATTACTCAGGTAGTGTACCAGATTCTGTGGATAAACAAAAAAGTGCTCTGAGCACTTTTGTAAAAGAAATAATCATACTACACCACTATTTTCGCCTTTTTGAACGCCTCAGCAAGTGTTTGCAAATATTCTGCTTCGGACACCTTCAGGACCTCGGGGCGCAAGATAATCATATAGTCTGCAGGTTGTATACTCCGCAGGTTTTTTCGCAACAATTCACGAGTAATCCTACGCAATCGGTTTCGCTTTACCGCCCGCTTTGCCACTTTTGTAGACACCACCACCGCAAAGCGAGGAAGCGCCGAAAGCTTCTGCGTCTCACGCCAACGTATGGTAAAGAGAGGGCAAAAAAACTTACGCCCTGTTCGTAATACCCTCTGTATATCGCTATCTTGTGCTAAACGGTTCTCGCGAGAAAACATAATAAGTAAAATAAAAGCTTATAAAGCTTTAGCTTTATAAGCTTGCCGATCTAAAGCTATTCGCTAATAGACAGTCTCTTTCGCCCCTTTGCCCGTCTGCGGGCAATAACTGCCTGCCCCGTAACTGTTTTCATTCGGGCGCGAAAACCATGCGTCTTTAAACGCTTTTTAACTTTTGGTTGGTATGTTCGCTTCATTTTATGAATGAATATTAATACTGGAAAACCCTGCAGAAAACTAGGGCGCAAATAACATTGCTGGGATAAGTATACTGAAAAAAAACAAATTGGTCAACCGGCCAAGACCATCTAAAAAGGTAGTATAATACTTACAGAAAGATCTACCTTATATGAAAATCTCTTTTCTCACCGGCACCTATACACTCTTACTCTGCGCCTGCGCCTGTCTCATGTTAGTTCTACCCGCAATAGACACTTACACCGTCGAGCAAACTGGACCAGTAGGCCTTGTCGCCGGTATTGCTGTTGGTGGAACCGTCGACCCCACACCCGAAAACACCCTCTACCAACAACTACAAGAAGAAAGACAGGTTTTGGAAAAACGAGCACAACAACTCGACGCACAACAACGATACCAGAACCAAGCAGAAACCTCGAGACAGTGGCTGCTTGCCATAGCCATAACGACACTCTTTGGTTTAATACTCACCAACTTTTATTTGGACCAAAGACGCGCAAAAATGCTCTTAAAAGCTTAAGTACTCCGTATGAAAAAACTATGCGCACTTCTCGTGCTCGCAACAGGGCTGCTGTGGGTTTTATCCCAAAGCACGAACACGCAAGCTGCCACACTAACCAATAGAAGCGACAGAATAAGTACTTCAGCGAAGTCAGAACCAGCAAGCCATCAAATTACTTTTACCAACCCAACAGAGATACCAGCCAACGGTAAAATCACCATCACCCCGCAGAGTAGCGCTTTTAGCATCCCAAGCTTAAATCACGAAGATGTTGATCTGGCAGTGAACTCAGTCGATAAGCCATTAAGCAGCAGTGCTGGCACTGGCTCTGGAAGCAATATAGGAGTTCAAATTGTATCTGGGAGTAGCGGTAGTGTACAACTAACTCTTAATGATACTGACCCAATTAGTGCTGGCAGTACTATTGTAGTTGAAATAGGCAGCTACGCTACTTTTCAAACCGCAGGAGACCAAGATATAACCAACCCGAGCAGCATCGGCACATATTCTCTCAATATCAGCACAAGTACTAGCCTCGGAGCACTTATCGACTCAGGCGATGTATCAATCGCCATAACCGATCCTGTTGGCATTACTTCGCTCGTTGGCACACTGGGTACGGTGGCGAACCCTGTTATGGACCCAACGACAGGGCTATACGAGAACACCGTAACAGTGAATATAACCAGCGCAACCAGTGGAGCAACTATTTACTACACCACTGACGGAACCAACCCCACAACAAGCAGTCTCGTCTATACCACCCCTCTCACTTTTACTGAAACCACAACCCTGAAAGCTTTAGCGACCAAAACAGACTACACAGCAAGTGGGATTGTCGAAGAAATTTATACTATCTCTCACACACAAAACAACACCGGCGTCGTACTACTCCCAAGTGCAAACGCTACGCTCATTAACAGCACAAGCAGTGGCGTATATGGCACCGCGTGTGGAAACGGAGCGTATATACAACTTCATATCCCTGCTGGCAGTGTCCCGGACAACAGCCAACTGTCTCTAACCTGCCTCTCCTGGTCTGGGTTTCCAAATAAAACTGGCACCTCCAATCAAACTGCTATCGCAGACATACTATTCGGAATTTATATCCAAGATACTCACGGCAGAAGTGTACGCTACCCAAAACACCCCCTTACCGCAACGCTTGTCTATACCCCGCAACAAATAAGTGTGTTTACCCCGCAGTGGGAAAACGCCTTCTTTGCACCAGAAAATCGCTGGAATACCACACCAATACAACCACTACTGCACAAATCAAACCAGTTTCAAATACCACTCACAACTATTGGAAACCTTGCGATTCTCGGTAGTAAAAAGACCACTTTACAATGCACTAGTATTCCCGCAGATCTAAACTGCGATACCAAAGTAAACCTGACCGACCTGAGTATACTCATGTATTATTGGCAGAAAAGTGGTGTAACTGTTGCAGATATAAACAAAGACAGACTCGTAAACTTAGTAGACTTTAGTATCCTTCTCTATTGGTGGAATGACTAATATACACTCTATGCCCCTACATAAAATCGCACTCATATGTGCCAGTATAGTACTACTCTCCTACACCTCACCCTCACCGGTGTCCGCAAGCGATAGCACATTTAGCTTTGCGTCAAAAAAAGCTGTTGATTTTGGAGAAGTATTTACTGTTTCTGTATTTCTCAACACATCTACCCCAGCAAATGCACTTGAAGGTGGCGTACTCTACCCCAGCAAAGCCTTAGAAGTAAGAAGTATTAGCACAGCCAATTCAATTATTTCGTACTGGCAGTCAAAGCCTAGCCAAGCTCAAAATTATGGGATCATTAACTTTACTGGAGGCTTGCCCACACCAGGCTTCACCGGCAGACAAGGGCAACTTTTCACAATATCTTTTAAAGCAATAGCAGAAGGAACAGCAACCATCTCGTTTAGCGAGAATACAAAAGCCCTCGCAAACGACGGACTCGGTAGTGTTATCCCTCACACATACACTCCTGTAGCGGTTGTTGTTAGTAAGTCACCAGTAAAGACTACCGCGCCAACCCCTTCCGAAACCCCTCAAGATACTACCCCACCAACAAACCTTGAACTCGCCGTTGGGAAAGACGATACGCTGTTTTCTGGAAATTGGTTTGCAGCTTTTCAAGCACAGGATGCAGAAAGTGGTATTGAACACTACGAGATAGCAGAAATAGACGCCGGACAAGATTACCCTCTCGAAACTGACTGGGTGCGTACACGCTCCCCTTATCAGCTAAGAAACCAAGGGAAAAATGATACGAAAGTATTCCTGAAAGCTGTAGACATGTCTGGTAATGAGACCGTGATTAGCAAAGTCGTAAAAGGAAATAACCAAAATCAATCCACGCTTATATGGTTCATGCTCATTCCAGCACTCATTTTACTCATTGCAATAACTGTCGGAAGAAAGCTACTGTACAAAGAAGAAAAAAAATGATATACTAAATTATAAAGAGATAGCTCAGTTGTTGAAACAAAAAATAAATTTACTGTAATGCGAAACGTGAACCCAGCAATACTCAAAAAGAGACTAAAACATTTTTTCGTTGTTATAATATCCCTTGCTCTGTTGTTGCCAAACATCCAAGTAGCGCAAGCTGCGGCAATAACATCTTTCTCGGACACCTTAAGCAGACTGAAAGCAAGCACAGCGGCAAATCACACAATCTACTTCGTAACCCCAACAGGGTTAACTGCAGGACAAGACATAACCCTAACATTTTCTGCTGATTTTACAGGGGTAAGCAGCATTGTGTTTGGGGATGTCGACTTTGCTACCGGTGATAGCGCTACCTGTACGAGCGCTTCTTACACTGAGCAAACTCTTGCGGGAACTCCCAGCGGTGCCACGTGGGGTATTGGCGCATCCGGCCAAGTCATTACCATTACTTCTGGAACAGGAACTGTTACCGCAAACCGTTGTGTTCGAATTAAAATTGGTACAAATGCCACTTCCGGCACTACTGGATCAAACCAAATAAGTAACGGAGCAGCGGATGACGACGACACCCTTGCAGTTGGTGGAACATTTGGAGATAGTGGCACACTCTCCTACGATATCATTTCAGATGACCAAGTCAGCATTAGCGCTACAGTCGCTCCGACCATAAGCTTCACCGTAGACGATAACACTGTAGGCTTTGGGACACTCTCTTCGAGCACGGGACGCTGGGCAACTGGCGACACAACTGGTGGAAACGCCTCAGCAGGAAGCACCCCAACAGCAGCGCACACCTTAACAGTTGGCACAAACGCTGCAAGCGGTTATAGCGTTACGTATTACGGCGCAACACTCACCAGCGGTGGTAACACTATTACCGCAGCGAGCATTACTACCGACAGTGATGGTACAACTGGTAGTGAGCAGTTCGCCCTCTCTGTAAGCGCAAGTGGCGACGCTACCATAGCTTCTGGGTATGCTCGCGGCACGAACAGCAGCTGGAACTTTGTTGCCAACACAGCAACCACGATAGTTTCGGAAACCGTGCCTACTGCCACAGAAACACTGAGTGTTTCCTACTTGGCAAACATCTCTACCCTGACCGAAGCAGGAAGCTACTCGACTACACTCACATATATTGCTACTGGAAATTTCTAGTTTTCACATTCTAGACCGCAACACTACTATATACACCATTCACTCCTGAATGGTGTATACTTATTTTCGAAGCGTATTTGACCAGACCATGCAAGCATATATCCAAATAAAAAACTTTGTTGCAATTCTCTTTTGTTTGATCAGTATTTGTATTGCCAGCTTTCCAAGCACTACTCACGCGCTCACCATCTCTCCAGTAAAATCAGAGCTATATGCAGCGGCTGGTGATACTCTTACGCTTGCATTCGACGCTCAAAACGACAACAGAGAATCAAAAACATACTACTTAGACTACCAAGCGTTTAACGCAAAAGACGAAAGCGGTAATCCAGTACTCAGTCGAGAAACAGAAGGCATATCCAAGTGGTTTACCGGCCCTGATAGCATAACCTTGGGGCCAAATGAACGTAAAAAGGTATCTATCACACTCTCTATACCAACAACTGCCGAAGCGGGTGGCCATTTTGGGGCCATATTACTACGAAATGACCCACCGCAAGTCGAAGAAGAGACTGACTTTGTATCAATTGGTAGCCAAGTTGGTATGCTCGTGTTATTACGCGTTGCGGGAGACTTTACGGAAGGCGCAGACATTCTTGAATTTTCTACTGCGAGTGGTAAACGCTTTTTCACAAGCTTGCCAATTGAGTTCTACTATCGCTTTCAAAACAATGGTGAGGACTGGGCAAAACCTTTAGGTGATATCGTTATAGAAAATATTTGGGGAGGAACCACTAAAATAATCCCCGCAAACCCGACAGGAGGCAACACCCTCCCGAGATCCATTCGCAAATACACCGCAGCTTGGCTTACCAAAGAAGGCGAGCTCGAAAACCCACAAACACCACCGCCCCCTACAGAGCCAGAGCAATTTATTCAAAAATTAAAACACCAAGCAACATACGCACCTATAGGGCGGTATAAGGCAAGACTCACACTTACCTACGGTTCACAAAACCAAATCAGAACCCAAGCAGAAACCACGTTTTGGATTATCCCTTGGGAGCTCTTATCGGTGGCTATCCCCTCTGGGATATTGTCACTGTTCGTATTGCGACTACTCCTCAAGCAGTACAATAAATTTATTATCGCAAAAGAAAAAAAGCGTCGTGGTGAAAACTAAGCCAACCCACGGTAGCATGATAGACTAAAGTCATATGCGGTACACTCATCTCTTAAAACAAATCCTTGGACACGCTCTTGCACTTAGCCTAGCTATAACACCAATTGCTCATGCAGAAACACTCAGTGGTAGCAATTACCAAATAGAAAACCCGAGCATAGATAGCGGTGGCGGTAGCGCAAGTTCAAGTAATTACGCAAGCAGAGACGGTATTGCAGATTCTAATGACAGCTCAAGCGCCTCCACAAATTTCTCTGTCTTCCCAGGGTTTTTTCAACACGCATACCCAGGAGTACCCGCCACCCCAACCCTCACCAATACCGGAGGAACGCTCTACAATTCGCTTGACTACGTAATCAGCACTGGCGATGGACAACAAACTGACACCAACTACGCCATCGCTATATCCAGTGACGACTTTGCAACCACAAACTTTATCCAAGCAGATAACACGGTAGGATCTAGTGCAGTCTGGCAAACATATACTGCATGGGGTAGTGGCAGTGGCGGTCGAGTGACCGGCCTAGCCGCAAGTACTACATACAAAATAAAAGTAAAAGCAAGGTACGGTACAAATACGGAAACTGCCTATTCTGCTACAGCCACAGCTGCCACTGTCGGAGCGAATCTCAGCATTACATTTTCTGGAGTAACTTCTGGTACAGTGTTTGATGGCGAAACCACAACAGTAAGCACCAGCGCAAACAGTATTGCCTATAGCCAACTTGGTGTGAACATCCCCGCTATTGCCGCACATAAAATAACCGTAACCACCAACGCTACTGCGGGCTACACCACCACCATACAACAAAACCAACCCCTTACTCGTGGTGGTGGGAGCGAAACAATTAGCCCTGTCAGTGGTACAAATAGCGCACCAGCGACTTGGCCAGGGAGTATTATCACTGGAGCATTTGGCTACCACAGCAGCGACGAATCGCTCTGCACAGGTAGCTCTAGTCGTTTTTCCACAAACGACACATGGGCAGCCTTAGACACTAACCACTACGAAGTAGCATGCGCCACAGGACCGGTGAGTAGCGAAGAAACAACGGTCAGTTACAAGCTAGAAATCGGCACCGGACAAGCCGCAGGAGACTACAGCAACACGGTAACCTATATTACCACCGCCCAGTATTAAGCAGTGAATTCTTTATGTACACAGTTAAAAAAATACTGCTGGCAGTCAGTGTACTTACACTACTGCCCAGCGCTGTTGTTTTTGCGGAAGACCGCTTGTCCGAAGGTTCTTTAGCCATATCTCCTTTTTTAATAGATGTAGTGGTAGAACCAGGTCAGACTATCGAAAAAACTATTACAGTCTACAACACCGACTCCAGCCCACATAAGCTCACGTACGCAATTCAAGATTTTGCACTCACGGGGCAAAAAAGTGCTCCACGCTTCTTAGCGGACAACGAAGCCACTGACCCTGCTTACTCACTGAGCTCGTGGATTAAAATTACGGACCAACCGGAATTCTCCATACCTGCGAACAGCTCTACTACTGTAACTTTTGAAATAAAACCTCCAGTAGATGCTACTGCCGGAGGGCATTATGCAGGCATACTCTTTTCTTTCGAAGGTACAACGGAAAAAGCAATTACTATTTCGCGCAAACTTGGTACAATCCTCCTTGTCAGGTACGGTACCGGAAAACCGAACGTGACCCATACCACAACAGTCAACAAGCACACTGTAGACAATCCGGTACGTATAGACACAACTATAGAGAACACTGGTAATGTCCACCTCGCTCCGAAGGGAAAGCACAATATATACAATATGTTCGGTCGTTTGGTGGAATCCGTTCCCATTAACCCAAACGCCGATCATTTACTTCCAAAACAAAGCACTACATTTAACGATACAACCAAAAAATGGCACGCTGGATGGTACACCCTAGAAACCGTTATTTACTACTCCAACAACCCCACCCTCGAAACAAGGAGTAAAACCCATATAGGCGTGTGGCCGCTCAAAGATTTAGGCGTTATTAGCCTATTAAGTGCTTTTATTGGTATTATGTTATATATTGGCATGCGCAGATACAATAAATGGATAATCTCCCGAGAATTACGCTAATGAATACACGTCTCACAAAAACCTTACTAGGATTACTACTTCTAGCGGCACTCGTCTCCCCCACACACCGAGCAGAAGCGCTTACCACTTCACCAATCAGGCTGGAACTAAGCGCTAATCCTGGAGAAACAATCTCAGGCGAATTTGAACTGTACAACGACGCTCGAAAGCAACGAGTTTACGAAATCAGCATCGCCGACTTTGAAAGCAAAGATGAAACAGGGCAGCCAAAATTCATACCAGAGAAAAAGGGTTTGGCAAACTGGATTACCCTAGACGAGCGTACAGTAACTTTTGAACCACTTGAACGCAAAAAAATAGGCTTTACCATAGCAATACCGGCAACTGCCGAACCAGGAGGCTATTTCGCTGCTGCGCTAGCCAGTACAAAGAGTGGCGCCCCTGAAAATGCTGGCGATGTGGCAGTTGAGGCACAAGTTGGGACCCTACTCTTGACCCAAGTCAATGGAAATTTTGTGCAAGGAGCAGACATTTTAGAATTCAAAACAGACGGCGCTCACTTTTTCAAGTCATTACCAGTCGATTTCTATTTTCGTTTCCAAAATGAGGGAGCTTCATGGGTCAAACCGCTGGGAGACATTGTTATTCATAATACCTTTGGGGGGACTAGCCAGATAATTACAGCCAACCCCGATGGAAGCAATGTACTACCTAGGTCAATCAGAAGATTTACCGCAGCATGGCTCACTTCAAGTGGCGAAACCCAAGCAAAAGACGCAAATAGGCCTGAAAAACCTAAAGAAGGTTACTGGAACGCTATCACTCACCAATTCAAGCACTTTGCTTTTGGGAGATATACTGCCAATTTAACTTTAACCTACGGAGATTCTACACAAACACAGACCAAAGCAACTACCAGCTTTTGGGTTATCCCATGGGAACTACT
>CAZZBG010000007.1:0-7484 GCA_964652865.1 uncultured Candidatus Saccharibacteria bacterium | reverse complement strand
CACAAACACAGACCAAAGCAACTACCAGCTTTTGGGTTATCCCATGGGAACTACTCTCACTAGTTATTGGCTCCATACTTGTACTTTCACTCTTTATTTTTATAGTAGTATATGTCCTACTAAAGAAAATACTGAAGAGACAATCCGCAAACAAAAAATAACAATACATATTAAAAGCTACCAAACGGTAGCTTTTGTTTTTATACACATACTAATTCCAAACTGCACACAAGTTATCCACTTTTAACCCGTAGTTATCCACAACGTCTCCACAAGGATTTCGCACGAGAAATGACAACCCACTACTTTTTACCTTATACATGCGGTATATTACCAAAGACCGCTCACACCAACGGCCAGAGAACAGTACCCATAAAACCTTTGACCCTGTTTATAACTTATGGTACTATAAATACAGGTTTTGTTAAGTTGTGTTACCAAAATTTGTAACCCAACAACATCTTTACAAAAGAAACCAAAACTAAAATAAAATTAAATAAATCACAGATACACTGATTGCACAGATAATACAGATGTAATTTACTATCATAAAATAGTATTTAGATCTGTGTAATCTGAGAAATCTGTGCATCTGTGGTAAAAAACAAAAACACAATGCAAGAGAATCAGATTCCAGAGCTTCTAACCCTCAAAGAAGCTTGTCAGATCCTTCACGTTCACGCCAACACTCTCCGAAATTGGGAGCGCATGGGTAAACTAGAAGCTATTCGTATCGGCTCAAGACGGGATCGTCGCTTTACCAAGCAGAGCTTAGTAAGCCTTTTCCAGACAGAAACCCAAATTACAGCGGCTTAATACTGTTAAGCGGCTTTTATATTGTCCAAAAATAGACAATACCGCCAAAATAAGCGGAAAAACTAGGAAGTGCAAAAATAGCACCACTACGTTTAAAAAAGAAAAACACAACGTGAACCAAAATATCTTTTTAACTAAGGTAAAAAACCTGAGACGTACCCTCGTGTACGTTACTTTGGTTTGTGTTGTGTTCAGCTCGTTCGCTGCAAACCCACAGCAAGCAAGCGCTACCATACCAAAAATAGTAAATTTTCAAGGAAAACTTACAAAAACGAGTGATGGAACCAACGTCGCCAACGGCAGCTACGCTTTTGAATTTAAGCTATATGACGCACTAACCAGTGGAACTTTGCTTTGGACAGAAACTTTTGACCAAGCAAGTGGCGATTGTGCGAAACTTGTTGTAACTAACGGAGTATTTAACGCAAAGCTTGGCTCGTGTAATGCGCTTACCGGAGTAGATTTTACCACCGGTAGCCTCTATCTTTCAGTGAACTTTGCCCCAACCGGCACAAGCTACGACGGAGAAATGTCTCCTCGCAAACAATTTGTAGCCTCTCCTTTTGCCTTTGTGGCTAACAGCTTAAATGGCGACGGGAATATTGACCTTGCAGACTTCGATGTAGACAGCGACGGAAAAACAACCATCGCACCAGACTCTGCAGGAGACTCGCTCACTATCTCCAGTACTGCAGCAGCGGATATACAAGGAATAGTGATTAGCTCCAGCAACTCGACCCAAACAGCCGGTGTTATTCAAGTTACTTCAAACACCGTTACAACAGGAGCAGTGCTCGGCATGGCTCTGACTGGGACTGTACAAGACGCAGCAGCAGGACTAACCGTTTACGGAAACAAAACAACCGTAACAGTAGACACAGATGCAGGTCAGTCGCACACCGTGTACGGCGATCACATTACAATCGCTAATAATGACGCCACCTCTACTGCATACGGCCTGTATGTAGACGCTGGCACCGGCGCTGGCACCGAATATGCCGCCGCGTTCATGAATGGTAGCGTTGGTATCGGCATTGCCACACCAACAAAAGCGTTAACAGTAGAAGGAGCAATGAACTTTGCAAGCTCCGGTACTATCCGTGGCATTGTTGGGCCACCAACATGGGATAATTCATATATTTCATTCCAAAATGGAACCTTGGCAGAATCTGCAGCCAACTCCGCGCTAAACCAAAGTTCTGGTGGGGTAACCATTCTAAACGCTGCTTCAGGACAACCAATTTATTTAAGAACAGGTAACTCTGATAGGGTTACAGTAAATGCAACAGGACTTGGTATAGGCGACACCTCCCCTGCTGCTGCTTTGACAGTTGGTTCTGGTGACTTATTCCAAGTAAACTCTTCTGGTGCAATTGCTGCTGCAACAGGTATTACTTCTTCTGGAACGATTAACTTCTCGGGGTTAAGCGCTTCTGGAATTGTGTACACCGACGGATCTAAAAACCTTACCTCAACCGCTCCAACGAGTGGTACTTTGGGTTACTGGTCTAGAAGTGGTACAACACTACAACCAGCAACAGCAAATGACGTCATTTCTATATCTGGAAACAGTGGAGATATAGCCACCATAGCTTCGTCTGCAACAGGAAGTGCCAACAAAACATTGAACGTTTCCCAAACAGGGGCTACTTCTGGTACAGACTACGCTGGCTACTTTAGCAATACCGGTGCCGCCACAACCAATGTTGGGTTATATGCAACAGCGAGTGGTGCAACAAACAACTATGCTGCAGTTTTCGAAAATGGCTTTGTGGGTATTGGCACAACAGCACCAACCCAAGCCTTAACGGTTTCCAGCGCCACCTCTGCATCCCTCAGGCTTATTAACTCTGTTTCTTCTACAACAATCATTAGCTGGGCTGGTATAGATAGATCTGGTGCAATGACCTTAAACGGGACCGCAATTCAAAACACTGGTAAATTCGAAGTTACCAGAGACGGTCCTAGCAGCTCCCCTTCTTTTAGCTCCACCAATGGTAATGGTACAGTAGTCTACTTCCAATTATTCGAAGAAGGCACTGCGGACGTGCTGGCTTTGCGTAGAGGGACAAATGCTCAGAACCAAAGAATTTACAACACTTGGACAGATGCTAGCAACTATGAACGTTTAACGCTTGGGCACTCATCGAACGTCATAACTTTTGCTTCGGAAGCAGCTGGCACTGGAACTGTGCGCAACTTTAACTTTAGCGGGGGCAATCTTGGCATAAACAACACCTCCGCAGACGCAAAACTAGATGTTGTAAATGCGACTATTGCAAATGGTAAAGCATTGGCAAAGTTCACCGGAACAACCACGACTTCTACAGCTTCTGGCACAGCATACGGAATATACAACTCATTTACCAACGCTAATACTACTAACGCAGATACTGCGTATAGCATATACAACACTGTCACCGACGCCACAGCGCTCGCAAACACTGTCTACGGCGGATATTCCGATGTTGCACTTAGTGGTAATGCTGCCAAAACTGGAATTGGTCAGTATTTAAACACAACCACTTCTTCTACTACCGCAGATACTACTATTGGTTTGGATGTCGCATCAACCGTTAGCGGTATCATGACCACAGGCACAAGAAATGTGTATGGGGTAAGATTACAACCTACAGCAGGTGCAGAATCTACTGGTGGCACTACAAACGTGTACGGAGCATACATAAAACCTTCGGCAGACGTCGGCGCTGGTGGAACTGTAAATGGGTATGGCTTGTACATTGCCAACGGCACATATGACACAGATGGTACTTCAACCAACACCGGACTCTATGTAGAAAGCCCTACCGGAGCAGACACCAACTATGCTGCAATCTTTGCTGGAGGTAACGTAGGTATTGGCACAACAACCCCAACATATGGAAACCTGACCATTGGTGCTTATTCTGCTTCTGTATCAGCCCCACTTGCTATGCAAGTGAATGGATCCGGAATTGGATTTGTTATTTCATACAACTCAGGCGAATATACTGATTTCGTAAGCGGTGGTGTGGAAAAAGGCATTCGCGGTACAGGTTCTGTACCATTCGTCGTATCCAACACCGGAGATGTACTACTAAGATCTGGTGGCACAGACAGATTACATGTGCTTAGTACTGGTAATGTAGGTATTGGGGATATAACCCCTGCAGCGCTCTTCACAGTTGGCTCTGGTGACCTCTTCCAAGTAAATTCTTCTGGTGCGATCGCAGCGGTTGTCGGCATCACCAACACCGGCGTAACAACTACAACTGTTAGCTCTGCAACTGCTTTAACCGTAGCAAAAACTGGCACTAACTACGCATTACAAGTAGACACTGCAACCATCTCTGCTGCAACTGGACTTAAGATTACTTCTGCCGCTGCCGCTGGGGGTATTGCTCTAGCTGCTATATCTTCTGGAACAAACGAAAACATAACAATAGATGCAAAAGGAAGCGGTACAGTAAGTATTGGCGCATCATCTACTGGCGACGTGCTTCTTGGTGGCGGCTCTGGCTCCACTGGTTGTACTGTTACTAACTCTACCGGTGCATTTGCATGTACTGCAGGTGGGTCCTTTACCACTCTTGGCCTAACCGGCGCTGTTACAGGTGCCGCCTCTTACAATGGATTAGTTATAACGGCAAATACTGGTGTAATTACTTCTGGTACATGGAATGGTACCGCGCTTACCGATGCCTATGTATCCGACACCTTAACCGCTTCCCTCTTTACTGGAAGCGGTTCCACCACCACAGCTGTAGATCTCGGCACTGCAGAAGTAGCTGGCACACTCGCAGTGGGCAATGGTGGTACTGGCGCAACATCACTTACAGACTTAATCACACTTGGCACGCATACTACTGGCAACTATGTAACAAGTATTACCAATGGTTCTGGTATTACAGGTGGCAACGGCGGATCCGAAGGCGCAGCACTCACTCTTGCACTCGGTGCACTTTCTGCCGACTGGAACCAAACTGGCGCGTTCGATGTCACACTCAACAACGCTTCATCTGAGCTTAAAATACTTGAAAGTGCCGGCGGGGCCTTCTATGGTATTTTCGATGTCACAGATTTGGGCGCAGACAGAACCATGACCGTACCAGACGCTTCTGGCACACTTATTACTACAGGTAACTTAACTTCAATTACTACAGTAGGCACCATTTCCAGCGGCACTTGGAACGGCACTGCAATTTCTTCTACGTACGGCGGCACTGGGATTAACAGCTCTGGTTCTACTGGTGTCCCCTATATAACAGGTGGCACATGGTCTGTAGATGCAACAGCACTCGCTGCAAACCATGGCGGTACTGGCCAAAGTAGCTACACAACGGGAGACATACTCTACGCCTCTTCTTCCAGCGCATTATCAAAACTTGCAGGGGTAGCCACAGGCTCAGTACTTGTTTCTGGTGGTGTTGGCGTAGCGCCCGCATGGTCAGCAGCCATAACCGTAACCACCAGTGTCACTTCGGCCACCATCAATGCCACTTCCGCCTTACAACTCGGTGGCACAAGCATTAACACAGCAGGAACCCTAAGCAACGTTGCATACAAGAATGCCGCAAACACTTTTACTGCAAACAATATTTTCCAACCAACAGTGACAACGGGTACTGGCGCGACTGCTGGTCTACAAGTTGCTGCAAACAGTTTAACAACTGGAAATGGGGTAGATATTTCTAGCACATCACTCACTACTGGCAACCTTACAGCAATTTCTTCTACCTCAACCGTAGGTGGAGCATCTGGTAGCTCAGCTTTACTCAACCTCACTCGTTCTGGGGCAAACTCAAACACAGCACACACAGCTTATGGGTTAATTTCTACAGTAACTAATACCAACGCAACCTCAGGTACGAATATTGCTGCATATCTCTCTGCTTCTGGTGCTACAACAGCCAACTACGGTTTGTTAGTAGCGGCAGGAAATGTAGGCATTGGTATTACAACACCAACAAACTCATTGCATGTATACAAAGGTGGAGCAGGGGTAACAGGTACTCAAATAACTGCAGCTGGAAACACAAATAACGCTGCTGGTATAAATCTCCGAATCGACGCATCAGATCTCTGGCAAATGCTTACAGATAATACAGATGCTAATAAATTCTTCCTTCAACACAATAGTAGTAGCAGCACCCGATACCTAACCGCCACAACCGGTGGCAATATTGGAATCGGAACAACTGCGCCAGAGCAAAAACTACACGTGTACACATCTGGTGCTGACAACCATATACTTTCTGACGTAGCCACAGGAGACACCTATGACCCTCTCTTCACTATGCGGGTACAATCAGAAACAGTTTGGAACATGGGCGTAGACACTTCCGATAGTAACAAATTTAAAATTGCAAATGGTGCTAGTTTTAACAACCTACCCGCTGGCACATTATTTACAATCGCCTCTGGAGGCAATATTGGAATTGGCACATCTTCTCCAGGCAGCAAGCTTACCGTTGAAGATGGGGGTGTAGATGGTAATAATTATGGCTCAATACAAATAGTTCGTGCTGCAACTGGGCACACAGGCTCACATATTTCGTTTGTAAGAGCTTCTAACTCTGTAATAGGTTTAGGGTACAAACAATCAAGTAACATTTTCGGTTTTGGAACTGGAACGGCAGGTGCATTTGACCCAACTTATCTTGCTATAGACGCCGCAACTGGGAATATCACTCTTGGCTCGAGCGCTGCTGCTACTGCAGGCTTAGACCTAATCTCAACTGCAACAACTGGTACTGCACTAAAAATAACTGCTTCTTCTCTAACAACCGGAACTGGATTAAACTTGATTGGCCCTACAAGTACGGGAATAACCGGTACTGGATTACTTAGGGTTACTTCCGACGTCGGCACTGCTGGTACTGGTGGGTATTTGGCAAGTTTTAACCCAGATTACAGCTCTGGAACAGCAGCAAGCAGTTACGGAATAGTTATTTCTGGTACCGACTCAACCAGTGTTGCAAACAGTAACAACAACTTCTACTCTGGGATGACACTCACCGGAAATGCCGCTAAAAATGCATACGCTGGGTATTTCACCGTATCTTCCAGCTCTACAACTGCAGACACCACGACCGCAGGACTATTTAACTCTAGCATCACTGGAGCTATTTCCACTGGCACAAGGCAAGTATGGGGTATTTTCTCCGGCCCTGCTACATCCGGCGCAAACACTGGAGGTACCACACAAGTCTTTGGTGGCTATTTTGCTCCAAGCTCAACTGGATCCACAACCGGGTCCACTGTAAACGTGTATGGAAACTACATCAGCAACACAGCAACACTGACAACGGGTGGAACTATAAATAGTTATGGTTTGTATATCGCAAATGGTAGTATGAACGCCACTGGAACCAGCACTCAGTACGGTTTATACGTCGACGCCCCCACCGGAGCAGATAATAACTATGGCGCTTACCTTGGCGGCTTTGTTGGTGTTGGGAATAACGCACCAACTTCGCAACTACATGTAGCTGCAAATACTGCTAGTAATACTTCTGGTTTTCGATTAGATTCAAACAGCTCGAACGGTACAAATATACAATTATATAACAATAATGGTACAGGAACTTCAAAATTTATCAGAACATACACTGATGGCAGCTTACAAGTAATAAACAGTGCTTACAGTGCTGCACTCCTCATCCTGACAGACGGTGGAAATATGGGTA
>CAZZBG010000006.1:22308-24655 GCA_964652865.1 uncultured Candidatus Saccharibacteria bacterium | reverse complement strand
GCGAGTATAGCGCTTGCCACTCGACTTTCTGCGCGCTCCTTGCGTGTGCCGCTGCTGTCTGCACAGTCTGTTTGGGAACGCACTGAAGAAATACGCGCAAGCAAGAAAGAGCAGTTCGTGGTGTTCTATCTCGACACACAAAATGTCCCACTCGCAAAAGAAGTAGTATCTGTAGGGATATTAAATGCAAGCCTCATACACCCACGAGAAGTGTTTGAACCTGCCATACGCTACTCTGCAGCAAAGATTATTGCCGTGCATAACCACCCAGCAGGGTCACTGGTGCCCAGCGAACAAGACCGTGCAGTGACACAGCGTTTAGCAGCAGTTGGCGAGCTGCTCGGGATTGCTCTGGTGGACCATGTTATTGTGGCGGTGAGTGGGTGTTATTCGTTCAAAGAGCAAGGTGAACTGTAGTGGGTTCTCTGATACACTGTGTAGAGACACTATTTATGGCAGAAACATCATCAAAACCAACTACCACCGAGCTTAAAAAGCGCTACCCAAACATGGGGAAGCGCTGGCAGCTGGAAGAAGACCAAAAGCTTAAAAGTCGCTACGAAACATTTCGTGCCTTACCCAGTGCCTCTTTTGACGTGTTCATGGAAGATTTGGTACAAGAGTTTGGCAGGGCGCGAGGTGGTTTAACCGCTCGACTCGCCAGTTTTTTTGATGACGTACCAGGGTTCGATTACGAGCTTGCGCAAAACCGTTTAGAGCAAAAAGAAGTTGGAGTGCAAGAAATAAAAAATAAACTCGGGGCAGCTGGTCAGTTGTCGGTCGGGGCAGCATACACTGCGTATGTGGAAGCGAAGTCCGAGACATACAAGCAGTTTGTTGCTCGCATAGCAGAAACTCTTGGGGTCGCAGGGAAAGACATTACTGCCTTTTTGCGCGCTACTCGTTCTACTGTGGTGGCATACACCCAAGCAGATATCACTCTCGATCGAGCATCAGTAAAAGTTGAAGAAGAAGTGACTGTCGATTTTTCGGGGAACGCAGAATCCGAAAAAGCTCTCTACGTTATGGAGCAGACCCAAGATAATTTGTTTTTAACAGGGGAAGCTGGAACAGGTAAGTCGACGTTACTGCAATATTTCCGCCAACATACGAAAAAGAATGTGGTGGTGTTAGCGCCAACTGGTGTTGCGGCGCTGAATGTGCGCGGGCAGACTATTCATTCATTCTGTGGGTTTGGGCCAGATATTACTTTGGCAAAAGTAAAACGGGTCAGTACGTGGTCACCCAAGAAAAAGCTTCTGCAAAAATTAAGCATGATCGTGATAGACGAAATTTCTATGGTGCGTGCAGATCTTTTGGACTGCGTAGATAAATTTTTACGACTCAACGGACCGGTAAGTGACGCGCCGTTCGGGGGAGTGCAGGTAGTGGTGATTGGCGATTTGTACCAGTTGCCACCAGTGGAAAAAGGTTTTGCACCAAGTGCATTTGCAGACAAAACCAGAGAACAGTCGGCACCGCTGTTTGGATCCACGGAAGCTTCTACTGCAGAAGCAGGCGCGTATAGGAGTCCATACTTCTTTGACTCAAAAGTATTCAGAGAAAGTAATTTTCAATACATCCAACTGCGCACGGTGTATCGTCAGCAAGACACAGTGTTCATAGATTTGCTCAATGCAGTGCGGAACAATTCACTCGACTCTGAACATTTACAAGTTCTGAACCAGCGCGCGCTGGCAGAAGGGGAGGACAAGTTTAGCTTCGAAGAATTTGCGGTGTACCTCACGCCTACTAATTACCGCGCCAAGCAAGTGAATGATTATTTCTTGCAACGGTTACCAGGGACAACTCGTCTGTTTCGCGGGGTGGCAACGGGCAGCTTTGAGGTACGCGAACTACCAACAGATGCGCAACTGGAAGTGCGGGTAGGGGCACAAGTCATGATGCTGAACAACGATTCCAAAAAGCGGTGGGTCAACGGGACCATGGGTAAGGTGGTCCGGATTGGGTTGGGTACTGCTCGGGGGCAGGGTCCTGCTGTAGTAGCACAGCGTCCTACCACGCTCGATCCGGAATATGTATTGGAAGATGTTGCCCCCCTACCAGGAGACATGCGGGGAACACGTGCTGTGGTTGAGCACGGTAGCGGCACAGAGTTAGTGGAAATTGAACTTGAAACCGGTGAGGTGGTTGCAGTTGAGCCGTACACATGGGAAATGTATAAGTTTGTACTCGATGGTAAAACACAATCAATCCAAAGCGAGTCCACTGGTGCGTTTACCCAATACCCTTTTAAACTGGCGTGGGCAGTAACGATTCACAAAGCGCAAGGGAAAACATTTAGCACGGTGTATATAGACCTAGCTTCGGGGACTTTTGCTCACGG
>CAZZBG010000006.1:5858-22208 GCA_964652865.1 uncultured Candidatus Saccharibacteria bacterium | reverse complement strand
CCCAGCTGGCTCTTTGGCCCAGTGTGGTCAGTCTTATACGCAGGTATCGCCGTATCGTACGGGTACGTGGCGTACTTACTTATTCAAAAGCGCATTTCGTTTTGGGTAGTAGTGCCATTTGGTTTGAACATCGTCTTTAACGCACTGTTCACACCACTCCAGTTTGGGCTGAGAAATAACTGGTTGGCATCTGTAGATATTGTCCTAGTGCTGGTAACGCTTATTTGGGCAATGATTGCGATTTTCCCACATGCTCGTTGGGTCGCACTGGTAAATATTCCATATTTACTCTGGGTGTGTTTTGCTACTGTTTTGCAATTCAGTATTACGTTTTTAAACAAATAACTATGGTATACATTTTTGTACTCGCAGTCATGTCGGTGTTGGATGGGGTGTGGTTAAAGCTAACGTCCGATGCGTTCTACAAGCCACAATTGGCGCATGTATTTGCTCCAACGTTTACTTTTTGGCCGGCGTTACTGTTCTACCCACTATACGCTTTGGCGGTGTATGTGTTTGTGGTTGCTCCGGCGCTTCAAGGGAATACCTCGCTTGGGCACACCGTTCTTCGTGCTGCTTTGCTTGGCGCTGCAGCATATGGCGCATATGATTTTACTAACCAAGCAACTATTCGCAACTGGCCAGTGGTGGTTACCTTGGTAGATATTGGGTGGGGGATGCTCGTCACAACTCTAGTTAGTCTTGTGGTTGTAGCTGCAGTCAGAGCAGTAAACTCCCACTAACAAACACGAGTATGAAATATATTTTCGCATTTTTGCTGCTAGTGGGTTTGTACTTTGGTGGTGTCGTTTCCGTGTTTCTATATAAAAAAACGCATTTGCCTGAATTACCTGCTCTAGTGCACACAGAACGTGTTGTGGGGGCAGGGCAACCACTTCGCTACATTGCAGCAGGGGACAGCACTGCAGTGGGGGTTGGCGCAAGTGAGCTGGCCGCAACGTACCCCATGCAGGTAGCGGTGATGCTCGCACGCACTACGGAAGTGAGTTACAAAAATGTTGCGGTGTCTGGGGCGAAGACAGAAGATTTTATTGCTACGCAACTGCCACAGATTCTGGAATATAAACCAGATGTAGTAACCATATCTATTGGTGCAAACGATGTTACGCACCTTTGCTCAAACGAGCGAGTATTACAAAATTTCAAAACGATTCTCAGCACACTTGTAGAAAAAACAGATGCGGTAGTATACGTTGCAAACATTCCCAATTTTAGCGAAGGCACGTTGTTGCCGTGGTTCTACCAGAAATTGTTGGAGTCTCGCTCGGTGTGGCTCAACCGGCAGATTGCAGAGTTGGCAACAGACCGGGTGCGAGTAGTAAATGTGCACGACACGCTACTGGTGCAACACAATGACCGTAGTAAAACATTTGCCGCAGACGGTTTCCACCCAAACGACGCAGGGTACGCCAACTGGACTGCAGCGTTTCAGGTAGAAATAGATACAAAATAAAAAGACAGGGTCGCTCGCATGAGTCGACCCTGTTTGTATACATTCACTACTTCACTACCGTCTTCGGTAGGTGCAGAACGCGAAATCTTTTCCGTTAATGACACTTGTTTCAACCCATGCTGCCCAGTCAACTTCTGGAAAAAAAGTGTCTCCAAGTGGGCATTGCTTAACATGTGTTATGTACATGGCCTCTACTAGAGGTAAAGCCTCTTCGTAGATTTTTGCGCCACCAGCTACTACGATGTCACAGTGGCCGTATGTTTCAACAGCTTCGCTGAGTGTGCGCGCGCAGGCTACGTTGTTTGCTGACGTATCGAAAGTTGGATTGCTGGTCAGCACTACAATCTGTCTTTCCGGCAAGCAGATGCCCTCTTTTTTTGGTATTGACTCGTACGTAAGCCTTCCCATTACCACCACTTTATCCACGGTGGTATTCCGAAAATGGCTTCTATCCTGAGGTATGTCCCAAGGGATGCCTCCTTGGTACCCGATTACATTGTTTTCCGCAATGGCGGCGATGAGCGATATCATTGTTTCCTCCGTAAGATTTCTACCAGCGAATCTAGCTGGTGGTTTTTGTTTTGCAGCGCTTCGAGCGCTGCGAGTGCCCAAGGAGAATCCAAGGGTTTAGTTTCTGGCACTGGAACTGGTTCCCAGTGCTCAATCATAGCCCTTGAGCCGTCTTTCATTGCGTCGCAATCGGTGCACGCATGGCGCACGCGCTTGCGAAACTGTGTTGTGGTTTCACTTGGCAACAAACACACCTCTTGCTCAATTCCGCTTTCGCGAATGAACATTGTGGTAATGTCTGCTTTCCAAACAACCCAGATGCTTTGGTCTGGTGTTTGCACCCATAGTGCTTCGCGGTCGCAGCGGACCGTTTCGAAGCAGTGTGAGTTAAACCAAACTTTTTGCACTGGTGCTGATTTTTTCTGTGTGGCGGTGCGAGCCTTGCGTCTTTGTGGTAGCGTGCTACCAACAAGGAGCACCGCCACGAACAAAGCGATTACAATTTTCACAACCACCTCCAAGTGGGGGAAGCGCCCGACAAGCTTTCGCTTGCCGGGCTAGAGAAGGAATTAGATTGTTTGTTTTAGCCAAAAGCTTTTAGGCGTTTGGCGTTTAACTTGTTCCGATAGTTCCACTGGCACAGGTGCACAGTGGGAACAGTCGTGGTGCGTGCAAACCCAAGCTAATCTGCCTTCCACCACGCGAAGGGGGAGAGGGCCAGGGTGTGTTGGGCACCAGACTGCGCTATCGGTCAGTTCGGCCGCGAGGCGGGCGCGCGTGCGTAGTCGCTTTGCGCACCGAACTTTGTTTTTGCGAAACCGCTTGGTTTCGGAAAATATCCAGACAAATCGTTCAGGGAGTTTGTTCCCAAAGACAATAGTCTGGATGCGCACATTTTTGTCCGGAAGTACGCCGTCTTTAGTTACCGCAGTCCAGATGACGGTGGTAAGCCATTGATTTTTGGCGGCTTTCCGAGTGAATCTGTACTGGGCATTTGTACGCCGAGATTTGGGTTCCAGCCAGGAATAACCCAAGCCGTGGTATACCTCTACCAGTACGTGCATTGCTTTCTGTGCGGTCATAAGCAGTACCCTCCTTTAGAAAAAAGGTGAATAATGCCAATCCAGCGCATCAGAAGCTGGCTATAGCGTATGGTTTTGGTTATTGTTTGTCAAAGTTACTAATGTATTCCATACTTAAGAGTAGTGAGTAAAATCGTGCAATAAGTATGTTTTCAAATATAGTAGTACAAAGTATTTTATGGTTCTTGAGCGCTTTTGTGGTTGGGTTTGCCTACCGCGCAGTTGCGCGGAAAATGGCAAAGCCAGGGGCTGTAGCAGGTAGGGCAAAAAACATTGGTACCCCAGACCGCCTGTTCAGGGCGGGTATCGGGGCGGTGTTATTGGTCGTAGCCGCATTTACCGGCTGGGGCCCCGTGCTCCTGTTTGCCTCCGGCTTCTGCTTTTTCCAAGCAATCTTTAGTTGGTGCCTGTTCAACCAGCTCACCGGTCAAAACACCTGCCCTCTCTAGCCCCCATGGGCTAATTCGTGCGAATTAGCCGCCCCAAAGAGCCCGCCGCCGCGGGCTCTTTTTGTTCGCCACAATATGAAAAATGGGGTAAAATGAATTAAGAGAAATCTTGTAGTACCTAGATATTGCCACTCTTAGTTTAAAAACCATGTTCGAAAATTCCTTTAAAAGTATAGACAATATACTCCGCACCGATTCCGGATCGGCTACAGAGCTTGACTATGTAGAGCAGACTTCATGGGTACTATTTTTAAAGTATTTGGATGACTTAGAAGAAACCAAAAAATTAGAGCAACAAGCTGCGGGTAATAAAAAGTACAACTATATTCTTGACCCACAGTATCGATGGGACGCTTGGGCATGTCCTAAAACAGCCGATGGAAAAATTGATCACCACAAGGCCATGACGGGGGATGACTTAAACGACTTTGTGAATGGCCAGCTGTTTCCGTATTTGAAAAAATTTAAAAACCCTGATGCTGATGCCAACACCATTGAGTACAAAATTGGTGAAATTTTTAGCGAGCTGAAAAATAAAATATCTAGTGGATACAAGCTTCGAGATATTTTAAACGTGGTAGACGGTATGCATTTCCGTAAGTACGAGGAGAAGCATGAGCTTTCACATTTGTACGAAGCGAAAATTGCAAAAATGGGTAATGCCGGCAGAAACGGGGGAGAGTATTACACCCCACGGCCGCTCATTAAAACGATTGTCCAAGTAGTTGCACCCACTATTGGCAAAACCATTTACGACGGCGCCTGCGGCTCCGCCGGGTTTTTGGTGGAGGCGTACAACTATCTTGCAGAGGATCTAGCGAAACTCTCTCCCTCGCAGCTGAAAACGTTACAAACCAATACTTTTTATGGAAAAGAAATAAAGTCTTTGGCGTACATTATTGGCATTATGAACATGATCCTTCATGGTATAGAATCGCCAAATATAAAACATGCCAATACTTTAGCGCGTAATATAAATGATATTCAGGAAAATGAACGCTACGACATTGTTCTGGCCAATCCACCGTTTGGCGCAGGTATTGGCCGGGAGATTCAGCAAAACTTTCCCATTAAGACTGGCGAAACAGCTTTTCTTTTCCTTCAGCATTTTATAAAAATACTCAAAGCCGGCGGCCGAGCAGGCATAGTTATAAAAAACACTTTTCTTTCCAACACGGACAACGCCTCGGTGTCCTTGCGCAAGAAACTCCTTGAGGAGTGTAACCTGCACACCGTGCTAGACCTGCCCGGCGGCGTATTTGCCGGCGCCGGAGTAAAAACCGTTGTGCTATTTTTTGAAAAAGGTAAACCCACAAAAAAAGTGTGGTACTACCAACTCAATCTCACTCACAACCTGGGTAAGGGTAACCCTCTAAACGAAGCAGATCTAGCAGACTTCGTAAAACTACAAAAGACCAAGGCAAATAGTGATAACTCGTGGAGTGTTGATGCGTCCAATATTGACCAAGAAACTTTTGACCTTTCGTTAAAGAACCCAAACAAAAAAGACGGGACGGCCCTACGTGATCCAAAATTAATAATTCAGGAGATGGCAAAGCTTGATGAGGAAATAAAGAGTAGGATCTTAGAAATTAAGAAGATTATATGAGCTCAAAATTGAGAGTGGAGAATTCCGAAGACTTTTATTTTGAAGTTCTTGTTACGGACACAACAGGTAGTGTTGTTATAAAAAGCGAAGAAAGCTTTTGTCATAATTTGCTATCGAACAGTAATCTTTGGCATTCAGCGACCATGACACCGGGTCACAATGTGGTTGATGGTTATTATATTGTAGATCAGGGTAGAGGAGTCAGGATTCAAGTAAAGAAGGCGGACATCCTAAAAAATAACAGCGCAACTGAATTGAAACAGGCATATACGCTAACTGTAAACGGCAATTTTGTTTCAGTTGAGTCTTTTAGAATTCCATTATTATCATATCTAAAAACTCTCAATTTTGATTCCATGTATGTTTTGGAGGACCATATATCCTTAGCGATAGCAAAGAGTATCTATCCAAGCATCTACAAGGTCGAGTCTTTTTTAAGAAAATATCTTATTAAATTTTTTGCAATTAAACTGGGTCCTGAATGGTGGAAGCTAACTGCTGATTCTGAAATGCAAAAAAAGACTAACCAGCGAAAAAATAATGAGACAGTATTTTCTGAGTATGTTGATAACGAAGTTTTTTTGATCGATTTTGGAGAGTTGGGGAAACTCATTTATTCCCAGTCATCGGGAAATTTGAGTAAAGACGATATAGTGAACAAGGTTATAAAACTTGAAAACACAGTCGAAGCTTTGCAAAAGTTTAAGCAAGAAATACAAACGAATTATAATAAATTTTTTAAGAATACGTTTAAAGAAAATAACTTTCAGAATAATTGGGAGGAGTTAGAAAAAATAAGGCATAAGATTGCTCACAATAATTTATTCACTATTGAGGACCAGGAGCGAAGTGGGGAATTAGTCTCGGTATTAGTGAAAACTATTAAATTGGCGAATGACGAGATTGATAAGGTTCCCTTTAGTGATAGCGACAAACAGTACATTATAAATAGTTTTATAAGACAAAAAACCATAAACAGAGAGTTGTTCTTTGAGGAATTAGATCTTAGCATAAAGTGGGCAATGAAACACGCCGATGGCTTTGTGGGTTTACAGAATTTTATTGTAAATATCTTAGGGTCTAAGGGTTATACTTTTCAAGATACGCGAGATCTGATCAAAGTTCTTGAAAAAGAAGGGCTAGTTGAAATCTATACCTATAAGAGTGATAAAAATGAACGAGGGGTTGCTGCAATAAGGATAAAAAATGAAAGCTAATTGGCACATAAAAAAACTTGGTGCTGTTTGCGAAATCGATTTGGGCAAGACGCCATCACGGGCAAACACAAAATACTGGGATAAATTCAAGCAGACGCACAATGTCTGGTTGTCTATTGCTGATCTTTTGAACGCAGAGGATAATGTTATTTCTGACAGTAAGGAATATATTTCTAACAGTGGCGCTGAAATGTCAAAGATAGTGAAGAAGGGGACTTTGCTAGTCAGCTTCAAGCTGACCTTGGGACGCTTGGCTTTTGCAGGAAAGGACTTATACACAAATGAAGCCATCGCAGCTCTTACCATAAATAACGAAAAAGAACTCTCTAAAGAGTATCTGTATCACTACCTAACTTTTTTTGACTGGCACGCTGCTGTAAAAGGTGATGTGAAAATTAAAGGGAAGACTTTGAATAAATCGAAGTTAAAAGAAATTGATGTTTTATTCCCGCCACTGCTTGAGCAAAAGCGAATCGTAAAAAAATTGGATGAGGTTTTTGAGAATGCGGCGATGGCGAAGGGGGCGGCAGAAAAGAATTTGCAGAATGCGAAGGAGCTTTTTGAGTCGTATTTGCAGAGTGTATTTGCGAATCCGGGAAAAGATTGGGGAGAAAAGACGTTGCGAGAGGTGAGTGCTGAATTATTAGCCGGTGGTGATGTCCCAAAGGGTAATTTTTCAAAGACACGTACCGAAAGATATCCTATACCAATATTTGCAAATGGCGTAAAAGATAAGGGATTGTATGGGTATACGAGTATAAGAAAAATTGTTAAACCGTGTGTAACGGTCTCAGCAAGAGGGACAATAGGGTATGCAGAAATTCGTAGAGAATCCTTTTTCCCAATAGTTAGGTTAATTGTACTTATTCCAAATGAGAAGTTAATTAATTTAGAGTTTCTGTACTATGTAGTGTGTAATTTAAATTTCGCTAATACAGGTACTTCAATACCACAATTAACTATCCCAATGATTGAAAATATAAAGATTGCGGTACCGTCTCTTGAGCAGCAAAAGAGTATAGTTGAAAAACTAACCATGCTTTCCATTGAGGTAAAGAAACTTGAGAGAACATACGAACAGAAGCTTGCGAGTGTGGAGGAGCTTAAGAAGTCGGTTTTGGCTTCCGCCTTCGCTGGTAAACTCTAAAGCTTCGGCGGGACAAGAAGGCTTTCCGGGGAGGGTTCTAGGTAGACGATTTTGTTTACATCTTTTTCTCAATGTAAACAGAGTAGGGTAGTTTGTTTCCTACGAAGAGCATTTTCTTTTAAATATGAGAAATATTGAGCATTTGATAAATATACAAATGTTAGATTGTTAAATAGTAAGATTATAGGGTTGGTAAAATATGTTTGACTTATGCGGAATTATGGTGTATAATGTTAATTAGTATATATGTCGAATGTAAATAATCCACAATTTAAGCATATACCTCTCAAGCTTTATGCCCCTAAATGGGAGAGTAGACTCGCTAATACAATTATCGAGCTTGAGAAATTGCGGGTAAAAAAACTGGATGGTCCTGTACCGCGACTGGTGTTTTTTCAGTTGAAAGATATTTTTCAAATATTTGAAAGTTTGGGGTCTGCTCGCATTGAGGGCAATAATACTACACTTTCTGAATTTGTAGAGAAAATAATTGAAGACTCTACAAAAAAGAGCGAAGATGAGAGCTTGAGAGAAATTTACAATATAGAAAGGGCTATAGAGTTTATTGAAGGGCATGTAAACAAGTCTACTAAGTTTAGCAGGGCGTTTATTTCTGAGGTTCATAAAATAATAGTGGATGGCCTTGCTTTGCCACCAGCGGGGGAGGGATCCCGGTATCCTGGAGAGCTACGACGTATTAATGTGACTATAAAGAACTCAAATCATGTGCCACCTGAAATGGTAAAGGTGGTGGAGTATTTTGATGAGTTAGTTGATTTCGTAAATCAGCCACTAGAAGCGCAGTATCATTTATTGGCCATAGCTTTATCACATCACCGGATGGCGTGGATTCACCCTTTTGATAATGGGAACGGCAGGTTAATTCGAATGTTTACTTATGCATTGCTTATAAAGCAAGGCTTCCAAGTAAAGAGTGGGCGCATACTTAATCCTACCGCAATTTTTTGCATGGACCGAGAGAGGTATTATGACATGCTGGCTCTTGCTGATTCTGGTGAAGAAGAAAAAGTTCTAGAGTGGTGTTTATATGTACTGGAAGGTCTGCGTCTTGAAATAGAAAAGATAGATAGGCTGCTAGATTTGGGATATATCACAAATAAAATTTTACTACCTACATTAGCGTATGCTCTTGAGAGGCAGCATATTACCAAGAGAGAGTATGAGATTCTTGCAGCGGTAGTAAAAAGTAAAAATATGAGCCTTAAGTCAGCGAACTTAGAGAATATAATTGGCGAGGAATCTCCGGTGCAGCGGTCTAGGTTGCTGAAGAAGCTTAAAGATAAGCATATGCTTATTCCCTTAAAAGAAAAGGGGCGCGTATATACTATCGGTTTTGCTAATAACTACTTACTTCGCGGTGTTGCCCACGTGCTGGAACAAAATGGTTTTGTACCTAAATCGCTAAATGTTAAAAATTAAACTCAAAATATATGAGTGTGGGAACTTATCAAAAGTGTGGAAGTAGAAATATTATTTTGTTGAATATGCACAAGGAAGCTCTGAACATTTTGACGGTATAAGTGAAATAGATTGCCGACATTGTGATGTGCGGGTTACTGGTCGGACGGGCAAAGAGTGCGGTAGTAATGAAATTGAGAAGAGATTTTGCAGAGAATAATATATGAACGAAGCAGAAACCAGAGCTGAATATATAGACCCCATGTTGCGCGCGAGTGGCTGGGGTGTAGCGGAAGAATCTAGGGTTCTTCGCGAGTTTCGTATCACTGATGGCAAGATTCAGGTTGGCGGAGCGCGGAGTAAGCCGGAGATTGCCGATTACATTCTTGTGTACAAAAACCGTAAAGTTGCCGTGATAGAGGCAAAGGCTTTTGATGTGCCTGTAGGTGAAGGTGTCGCTCAGGCCAAGTCATACGCTGGGAAACTGCAAATAGATTATACCTACGCCGCCAACGGCAAAGAGATTTATCAGATTTCCATGAAGTCTGGCCGCGAGGGAGAAGTGCAAGCATTTCCGACTCCAGACGAACTATGGGCAAAGACTTTTTCGGACCAAAATGAGTGGAAAGAAAAATTTGCTGCGGTGCAGATTGAGGGCGACCACGGCAAACGCTATTATCAGGAGCTAGCTATAAGTAATGCGCTTGATGCAATAGCTGAGGAAAAACGAAGAATACTTGTTACTATGGCAACCGGTACTGGTAAAACCGCCGTGGCAGCACAAGTCGCCTGGAAGCTATTCCAAGCCCGTTGGAACTTAAAACGGGACGGAGCACGAAGGCCAAGGATTTTATTTTTGGCAGACAGAAACATTCTGGCTGACCAGGCGTTTGGTAATGACTTTTCTATATTTCCTAGTGATGCACGCGTACGTATAAATCCTTTGGACATTCGCAAAAAAGGTGGCGTGCCAATGGGTGCAAGTGTGTACTTTACTATATTCCAAACGTTCATGAGTGGCCCAGAAGGTACGCCTTACTTTGGAGAATATGAGAGAGACTTTTTTGACTTCATAATTATTGATGAGTGTCATCGAGGTGGCGCAAATGACGAGGGTAACTGGCGGGGCATTTTGGAGTACTTTTCTCCGGCAGTGCAGCTTGGTCTTACTGCTACACCAAAACGCAAAGACAACGTAGACACATACAAATATTTTGGAGAGCCCGTGTATGTGTACTCACTTAAGGAAGGTGTAAATGATGGGTTTTTGACACCATTTAAAGTTAAGCGTATACAAACGACCCTGGATGACTACGTGTATACTTCCGATGACCACGTAATAGAAGGTGAAGTAGAAGAGGGGAAGATTTACGAGGAGGCGGACTTTAATAAAATAATTGTTATCAAAGAACGCGAGGCAAAGCGGGTGCGAGTAGTGTTGGATGAGATAAACCAGAATGAAAAAACAATTATCTTTTGCGCGAACCAAGACCATGCTTCGGCGGTGCGAGATTTGGTAAATCAAATGAAAGATAGTCGGGATCCCAACTACTGCCAGCGCGTAACTGCGAACGATGGTGCGCGTGGCGAACAGTATTTACGTGAATTTCAGGATAACGAAAAAACTATCCCTACCATACTGACAACATCCCAAAAACTTTCTACGGGTGTTGACGCACGAAATGTCCGTAACATCGTACTTATGCGACCGGTCAACTCAATGATTGAGTTTAAGCAGATTATTGGGCGTGGAACGCGACTCTTTGACGGTAAGGAGTATTTTACGGTATATGACTTTGTAGATGCATATCACCATTTTGCTGATCCTGAGTGGGATGGCGAGCCAGTAGGTGAAATAGCAGAGTCGGAGCATAAAAAGAACTCCATGGGAGTGAGAGAACCAGAGGCCACCTACGGTACAGAAGAGCTCCTAGAGGGGCCAAAAAAGAAGCTAAAGATTAAACTGCGAGACGGTAAAGAGCGCGAAATACAGCACATGATAGCCACGTCGTTTTGGGGCGCCGATGGCAAGCCTGTGTCAGTCCAAGAGTTTATGAATAACATGTTTGGCGCCATGCCGGAGTTTTTCAAGAGTGAGGATGAGCTGAGGGCTATTTGGTCAAACCCTGTTACACGCAAGGTATTTTTGGAGAAAATTGCAGCTTTGGGCTACGGGAGAGATGAGTTAGAAATGCTGCAAAAGATGATAGATGCTGAAGATAGTGATATTTTTGATGTGTTGAATTACGTATCATTTTTGAATCCAACTATCTCACGGCTCAAACGTGTAGAGCAGGCTAAATTGAAAATATATGAAGGCCTAAACGAGAAGCAAAAAGAGTTTTTGGATTTTGTATTGTCTAAATATGAAGAGAAGGGTGTAGAAGAGTTGGACGAGGAAAAATTGCCAGTGCTTTTGAATTTGAAGTATCATGCTATTGCTGATGCGATTGGTGTTTTGGGTGAGGTGGATACTATTCGGGCAACGTTCTTCAGAACACAGAAAGTGCTATACGAAAAGATATTAGCTTAAATATGGAATACGAAAAAGTTGGGTTAACAGCGTACATAACGAAAAATGATAAAGTGATTACAGCTTTGGGTGTTTTTATTGCCATTGCTGGAGTTACTGGTGACGTAGTGCATGAGCAAAAACTGTCTGGATATATACAGACGATATTTATCTTTCTTGTCGCACTACTTTTGTGGGAGTTGTACAAGACATTTCCTAAGCATCGAGAAACTCTTGTAGAACTTTTTGCCTCATGTTTATTTTTTGGAGCTTTTTTCTTCATTCTTGTTATCTTTGCGAATAATATTGATTTAGTTTTGTACTCTGCCATTGGGTTCGTGGTCGGTCTATTACTGGCATTTGGTTTTCGGATTTATGCAAAGCTAATGACCAGAAAAAGGGGTTAATGTGTTAGAGCACAAGGAGTTTAGTGCTCTGTAAATCTGCTCAGTGGCTTATTCGCACGAATATGTCTTGTATAAAAAGAGGCCCCAGAGCGACAAGTCGCTCTGGGGTTTATAATGATCATGAAAAAACCGGAAAAACGTGTGGTTAACTATTCTGAGGGCACAAGCCGGTGCCGTCGCAATGAGGGCATGGTTCTTGTAAGCATTCAGAATCTGCATCGATGATTCGTTGGCCATTACAAACATGGCAAACTTTTTCTTCTTCGCAGTGTTTACACATCACGTTCCTCCTTTCGCTTGGGAGGATGCCCAAGCAGTTGTTTGAAACAGTATTCCACGTAAATATTTGCAAGTCAAACTCTCTTGCCCTGCCGGCATATTCGTGCGAATATGCCAGTAGGTATAGTGGTGAAATAATGAACAAATACGAACAAAAACCAGATAGGGTAATAGACTTACACGGGCTCACGACGACGCAGGCGAGGTTTGTGTTGGATGAATTACTGGAGCGGGGGAAAGGGAAAATTGTGCGGGTTATTACGGGGAAGGGTGCTTTGCGTAACGGTCCGGTTATGCGCGAGTTTGTGGAAGGGTATTTAAAACACCGCCGTTTGGAATTTCGTGTAGCAAAGTTGGAAAACGGTGGCGAAGGAGCTTTGGAAGTTTTTTTAAGAAAATAGGGCATGAATAATTCTATTGAATTTGGTCGGGCGGTGTCAGAACCAGAAAAAGAGCAGGGTGTGAAGCAGCGTGTTGCAGAAGTGTTGGAGGTTTGCTCGTCTGGAAAAGTTATAGATATGAATGAAAGAGGGGTCGAGAGCGCAGCAACAAAGTCCGTGCTTGTGTCTCTTCCGCCGTACTTTACAGCTTCTTCCGTTAAAGGTGCAGTAGAATATGTAGACACTCATTCAGTAGAGGCCTCGGCTACTGAGCGCGACAGTGCGTCTGCAGATTTACTTGCTTCGGAAGTGTATGCTTACACGCAAGAGCAACTAACCAACCTTTTTTCTAACAGACCCCTTTCAGATGCGTCTGAACAGCGAAGTGGTTTAGAACAGCGCGTGCAAGAATGGCAACAAGAGCTTACTCCCGCTGGTAGGGTAAGTCTTGTTCGTCATTGGCACGAGCGGGGAGTGTTTCCGCAAGACGATATGCTGGACATGGCTCTGGGCATAACTAAAACTTTGCCTGCATTGTCATGCAGAACTGCACAAGACTGGGAGCGTTACGCGGAACGGCATGTGTTTTATCCAAGTACACCTTACGCATATATTCGTAAAGTGGTGCAAGATGCAGACGCTTCTGGGTATGGCTCCATGTTGGACGCTGGGTCTGGTGTGGGTCGGTTACTCTTGTATGGTGGGTGTGTATCGAAAATCAAATTTTCTGGGTTGGAGACAAATAGTGGGTTAGTACAGCAGGTGACAAAAAATGCAGCTGCATTAGGGGTGCATGTTAGTGTTGAACACGGAGATGCGCAAAGAGTTGATGCAAGTGCGTTTGATGCGGTGTATTTATATAATTCGTTCGAAGGTCCAGACGAGCAGGCCGTAAAGCGCCAGACTGCAGACTTTGCTGTGCAACTGCTCAATAGTGGCTCTGCGGGTTTGGCGGTTTACGGGTTTGGGTTTAGCAATACAGAGATTGAGCGGTTTGCTGCGTTTGAAGAAGACCAGTCGTTTACACCGGAAAATACTTTGGTTAATCCACTGCACCATGCTGCTGTGGTCCGTGAGAAAGCTTTTCGACTTCGAAAATTTATTGTGAGTCCCAAGAAGGGTGAGTAATATTATGAATGGGTATACTATTATTTTTACAGCCAAGCTGTGGCTCTACGGCGGTGAAGTGGGGTGGCACTTCGTGAGCGTCCCTAAAGTGCATTCGGCTAAGATAAAAAAGGCGTTTGCTGGTATGACGCGTGGCTTTGGCTCTGTTCCCGTACTTGTGCAAATAGGGAGCAGTGAGTGGAAGACTTCAATATTTCCAGATTCCAAAAGTGGGATGTATTTACTACCTGTGAAAGCAGTAGTACGAAAAAAGGAGTCCCTTGTGGCGGGGAGCTCGGTGTTGGTGCAATTAACGGTACAAATTGACCAGTTATGAAGCGGAGAGTAGGAATACAATTTGCAGTGGTGGCTGTGTTGGTGGTTCTTGTTGGTTGTGTGTACTGGGTGCAGAGTGCCCAAGCACCCATGACAACGCCTTCCGCAGTACCTGTAGTAGAGCAGAAGATCCCACAATCTATGGTTCTACCAGTCCCATTTGTCTACGAAGCTCCAAAGGGGGATTTTTCTGGACCGTGGAAAAATGGCTGCGAAGAAGCAGCGATTGTCATGGTAGACGCGTACTACAAAGGTGAGCCTGTTGTTCCAGTGGAGGTGGCAGAGCGGAGAATGCGTGTTTTGTTCGAGACGCAGGATAAGACATGGGGGAGCAACGCCAACTCAGATGCTGCAAGAACAGTCGAACTTGTTCGTAGCTCAAAATTGTTTGAGGCACAAGTTGTAGAAAATCCGACACGAGAGCAAATACGCGCAGAAATTATCGCTGGCAGGCCAGTTATTTCTTTGCACCGTGGGTTTGAGTTGGGTAATCCCAACATTCGTTTTCTTGCGACTGGGTCTTCGTACCACATGGTAGTAGTCGTGGGGTACGACGACAACACTGGCGAGTTTATAGTACAGGATACTGGCGACGCAAAAGCGGGTGTAAACCGGCGCTATACCTACGCTGTCTTGCTTAACTCAGTGCACGACTATAACTACAAAACTGCTAAGGCAGATGGCCCCGCTCGCGTTATTTTTACCAAACCAAACGAATAACAAAAATATAGTACACTACATATATGCAAGATTTTTCTTTTGTGTTCACATTGCTGTTGGCTGCAGCGAATATTGCGGGGTTCGCGTTTGTTGGTGCAGATAAAAAGCGAAGTCGGAACCACGACGAGCGATACCCAGAAGTTTTGTTTTTCTTTGTCGCAAGTTTCTTTGCTGCCGCAGGGGTCTTTGTGGGAATGTTTGTATTTCACCATAAGACCAAGAAGATATATTTCCCGCTTGGCATTGGCTTACTTGTTGCGCAACAGGTGCTGCTACTTTGGCTTTTGTTGCAGCGGGTTTCGTAAAGCGATACATATGAAGCAACTAACTATTCGAAAGGTCCTCTCTGTTCTTGGTGTGGTACTGCTAGTGGTGGTACTTGGGTTTGTCGGTTGGCAAAGTACTTTGACGGCGCCTTCGCAAGGGGATTGGCAACAGCATTTAGATGTTACTTCTACTGCAGAGTTTGCTGGTGACTCTGTCACAGTTCGCAACGTGCGAAATTTTCGCTACGGACCGACAGAGGCAGATATGCACCCTGACTACTACACAAAGACATATGATCTCAATGGCATAGAGCGAGTCTGGTACATTACCGAGCCGTTCAACGAGCTTAAAGTTGCAGCGCATACCTTTTTGTCTTTCGAATTTAAAAATGGTGACTTTCTAGCCATTACCATGGAAGCGCGGAAAACTAAAACGCAGGAGTACAGCATGTGGAAAGGCTTTCTACGCACATACCCCCTTGTGTATATAGCAGCAGATGAGCGAGACGTTGTTTTAGTTCGGGCAAATTTACGGAAAGATAAAGTGTTTGCGTATCCGGTGAAGTTTTCTAAACCAGAAAATGCGCGAGTGCTGCTGGTGGACGTACTGGAACGCATGAACGACTTGTTGGTGCACCCGACTTGGTACAACACATTCTGGTCTAACTGTACTTCTAACATTGCCTATCACGTAAACAGGATTTCACCCGACCGTGTTTCGTCTTTGTCGTGGCAGTTATTGCTAACCGCTTCGGCAGATGAACTGGCTTTGAAGAAGGGGCTGTTGGATACAGACTTGAGCATAGAACAAGCACGCCAAAAATATGAGGTGACACAGCTATCGCAAAGTACAGGCGACGTACCAGATTACTCCAAACGCATACGCCAACTTTCTCGGTAGTACTCTATGCTTTTTCTTACGTATTCCTCGGCTTTATTTATCCATAGGCTTATTCGCACGAATTAGCCTATGGGGTGGATAAGTTTGGAGTTATAATACATTCATGAAAGAGTTACAGAAAGAGCTAAAAGCCATGAGTAACTTGCGGCGACTGATGATTTTAAAAAATCTGCAGTCGTATGAAGTGTTGTCTGTGGGGGATATTGCAAAAAGTATACAGTTGTCAGTGCGGTCAACATCACGACATTTGGCAGTATTGCGCGCGGCTGGGATTGTGAGTTTTGAGCAGAAAAGTCTGCTCATTTTTTATTCCCTATCGGACAACCTTCCAGACTCCGCTCGGTACATTTTGACCTTACTCTAACCTCGGCTTATTCGCACGAATATGTCCAAAAGAGTGGATAAGTGGGTTGCGGTGGTTTGGGGTGGTGGTACAATGCAAGCAAGAAAGCTAAAACTATTCGATATTTGAATGAGTAAAAATTATAAAATATTATTTTGGGTTGGATTGTTGTTATTTATAGTTCCTGAGTTA
>CAZZBG010000006.1:0-5758 GCA_964652865.1 uncultured Candidatus Saccharibacteria bacterium | reverse complement strand
AAATTATAAAATATTATTTTGGGTTGGATTGTTGTTATTTATAGTTCCTGAGTTACTTTGGTCTCCAGTTGCTAATGTGTATTACACATTTTTCCAGAGCGGGAGCAATGTTGTTCTATTTAGAGATAATTTTATAACCTCTGCCGGCTACAACTTAGTCTATAAGTCGCTAGTTCTTCTAGAGGTTTTAGGTTTACTGACAAGTATTTTGTTAGTTTGGAAATATGTAACAAGTGGCAACCAAAAAAGACTGGGCTATTTGATTCTAATTCTTCTATTTATCGCTTGCGCATTATCGCTTTTAAGTTTTTATGCAATAACTTTTATTAATATTAGTTTTCCATAATTAAGCCATGAGAAGAATAATTGTATTAATTGTTCTTGGTTTAGGGTTTGCGCACACGGCACAAGCAGTAGTTCTTGCGCCGTTTTTTAATTTCACCATTGTGCAGCAGACTACTTCGGGGGATGCGACTTTTGACTATCAATTTCGGGGGTCAAATTCGTATAGTGCTTTTAACCAAGACTTCAGCATTGCTACTGTAGCGGGGCAAGGGACACATACTGTCTTTGCTATGACATCACCAGGGAACTTGTTTAGTCTGGACACTGTAAGTACGGGGTACCAGCTACAGAGCGTGGACTGTACTAGCTCGAATGCGGCCATAACAACTCAGCTGGTGGGTCAAAGATTAGAGATATACGCGCAGCCATATTCATCTTTAACTTGTACACTCACCAGCGCTCCCGCTTCTACGAAAACACCCGTGCTTATTGTACCGGGTGTTTTAGGTAGTGATATTATTGATGGTGGAAACAAACTGTGGGTAGACTTACCAAGAATGCTGGGTGATGTTGGTGATCAGTTTATGGATCCGCTTGGTTTTAATAATGATTTAGCTCCTACAAATTTGTTGCTGGTGGGTGATATTGTAAGGAAGCCTGTTCAGATTTTTGATTATTCCGAGGGGCTTATCAATGAATTAAAACAAGGTGGTTATGTAGAAGGGCAAGATTTATTTACGTTCCCGTATGACTGGCGTTATGGGGTGAGTGGTAAAGATGGGCAGGGTAACCTAGTTAACGAACGTGCGCTGGAAGCAAAGATTGCAGAAATAAAGCAGGCTACCGGTAGTAGCATTGTAGATGTCGTAGCGCATAGTACTGGTGGGCTTTTGGTTAAAAGCTATGTTATGCATAAGCCAGCAGCGCACGGCTTGGGTAAGGTGGTGTTCGTTGGCGTGCCAAATACGGGTGCACCAAAAGCTATTAAGGTGTTACTGACTGGAGACAACTTTGGGGTGCCATGGCTTTCGGAAAGTGAAATGAAAAAGATAAGTCAAAACTTGCCGGTGGTGTACGACTTGGCGCCTAGTCGCACGTATGTGGCGCAAAAGGGAAGTTTCCTAAAAACAATCGAGCAAAAATTTCTTGCACCAGATGTCGTGCGAGATTTGTCGTACGACGAGGCGTGGAGTTTGCTGGTGGGTGAGCGAGGGATGAATGCTACAGCGTTACTTGGCGCAGAAGCACTACATACTGCTACATTCGACAACTTTGACATGCGTACAGCGGGGGTGGATATGTACAACATTGTGGGTTGCAAAGCTGGCACCATTGGGCAGATTGTTGAGCGGTATTCTAAGTCAGTTGGTGGGGAGGTGCAAATAGGGTACGACGTGCCTATTCGTGTTGCGGGAGATGGTACTGTTCCTTTGGAAAGCGCTACAAACGTTCCGGTAGACGCAAATAAAAAGTACTATGCTCTTAAAGGGGAACACGGGAAAATGTTATCGGAGGGGGGCATTCGCCAGCAAATAAGTACTATTTTAGCTGGTGAGATAAGTATTGCTGGGGGTATGACCCAAGATATTTCGGCTTGCAAGCTCAATGGTAGGGCGCATGCAGTTTTTAGTCCGGTTGATATAGAAGTGGTAGATGGGCAGGGCAATCGGCTAGGGGTATTGCCAGATGGGAGTTTGGAAAACAACATCCCCAACGCAGATTTTGCAGTTTTTGGTGAACACAAGTTTGTGTATTTACCAGAAGACGAAGGGCAGGTGTACGACATTCGTTTGCGCGGTACAGATGTCGGGACCTTTTCTTACAAAGCCACAGAAATAGTAAATGACGCACCGGTGCAAACAACAGTGTTCGCAGATTTACCGGTCACACCTGCATTGGGAGTCGTGGTAGATATGCATGGGACTGTGTTGGATGTAGATGCAAATGGCGACGGTACCGTAGAGCAGCGCGTACTTCCGAGTGCTGTGTTGCATGCTGAAGAGCAGGTAGATGTTACGGCGCCGCAAACAACCATTGGGCTGCAGGGTATAGAGGGCGACGCTGGGTACTTTCGGTCTACTGTGGAGGTACATTTGCGCGCAGAAGATGCAGAGTCTGGGGTGACGAGTCTTTGGTATAGTTTGGATGGTGCAGACTTTGTGCCGTATACACAGCCGGTGGGGGTATCCGCAGAGGGGGAGCACGTAGTTCAATTTTATGCCGTAGATAGAAATGCGAACCACGAACTGGTGCAGACTAAAACATTTTCAATAGACATAACACCGCCGGAGTTACGAATGTGGTTTAGTGTAGAGGACAAAGACTTTGTATTTACCTGCGCAGGGGAAGAAGCTGGTTGCGAAGTTGTGCAACGGCGGGAGGTGATGCGTTTGCAAGACAAGGCGGGGAATGTTACGAAAGTGCAGTTTGAAGAGGAAGATAGAAGGCGATCACAGAAAGCAGAAATTGAATCTGTGTGGTACAACGGGGTAAAAAGCGCGGTACGAGAAGCAACGTTTTCTGCGCGTTGGGAACTACGTGCTGGTACGCTTGTGCGTCTGCTTGAGCGGGCAAAGTCGAAAAGTAATTTCTCAGTAGTGGCAGAATTTGCAAAAGGCACAACAGAGATAGTAAGTAAGAAAAGCAGAGAGACTCCAGTCGTGGTGCGGTATTCTGGCTTACAGCAGCTAGAGTTAGAAACGAACAAGGGGGACTTTGCGTGGTCGTTCCGTTAGTGGGGATGCTGGAAAAAAGTAGTTTTTGGAGTATACTGTAGGTGTACTCAGAATGACATTAACAGAAGAACACCTATGCAAGGATATGTAGAAAACATTGAGCAATTATCGCTCGTCAACAACAATTTCCGTAGAGTTTTATACACGGCAAAGAATTTGCAATTAGTACTTATGAGTCTTTTGCCAAAGGAAGACATTGGGGAAGAGACGCACCACCTAGACCAGTTTATTCGTATAGAAGCTGGTGAAGGAGTGGCTATTTTAGATGGCGTTAGCCATGCCTTGTCCGATGGCGTGTGTGTGGTTATACCTGCAGGCACAAAGCACAACATTGTAAACACTTCAGACACATTGGCGCTTAAGTTATACAGCTTGTACGGTCCCCCAGAACACAAAGATGGTGTAGTGCACAGCACAAAAGCAGAAGCCGCAGAAGAACACTTCGACGGTGTAACCACCGAGTAATACCTCTGTGTTGGTAAGGTGCAAAACAACCAATGCGTGCATTGGTTGTTTTCATAAGTAATAAAATTATTTAAAACGAAAACATATGACAGAAACAGCAGTATTTGCCGGCGGGTGTTTTTGGTGCTTGGAAGCAGTGTTCCGCCAAGTACGTGGGGTTGAGTCAGTCGTGTCGGGCTATGCAGGGGGTGGCGATGGCAATGCTCCTACGTACGAGCAGGTAGGCATGGGTTTGGTGCATCATGCAGAAGTTGTGCAAGTCCAGTTTGACCCAGAGCAAGTAAGCTATGAAACGTTGCTTGATGTATTCTTTACTATTCACGACCCAACAACTTTGAATCGGCAAGGGAACGATGTAGGTGAGCAGTACCGATCCGCAATCTTTTACACTTCAGAGGCACAAAAAGAATTAGCCCAAAATGCTATTGCTACTGTAACTGCTTCTGGTGAGTTTAGTGATCCAATAGTAACTACTGTAGAACCTTTGGATAGATTCTTCACCGCAGAGGAGTACCACCAAAATTACTTTGAAGCGAATGAGTCGAAGCCGTATTGCCAGCTGGTCATTTCTCCAAAAATAAAGAAGTTCCACCAAAAGTTTGGTGAGTTGCTCAAACCTGAGTACCAGTAACTTCGCACATGACAACAATTTCTCCATTTTTTCCTAACAACGGCTAATTCGCACGAATTAGCCGTTGTTATTTGGGGGTGGTTGGCGGGGAAAGGGGTTTGGTTTACACTAGTACTATGAAAGCAAAAATTACAAAAGTGTTGCCTGAGGTGGTTCTGCCCCAGTACCATACTCCTGAGTCAGCAGGGTTCGATATTGCCGCTGGCGAAGATGTGGTGGTGGAGTCAGGGCAGGTCAAAATGATTCGCACGGGTTTGGTTATAGAAGCACCAGAGGGGTATTTCTTGCTACTTACGTGTCGGAGTAGTCTTGCTTCGAAAAAAGGATTGCACCTTGCGAACGGTGTCGGCACTATTGACCGCGACTATAGTGGCCCAGAAGACGAAATTAAAATAATTGTACATAACTTTACGAGCGAACCAGTGAAAGTGGAAAAAGGCGAGCGACTCGTGCAAGGGATTTTCCTGCCAGTGCAGCAAGTAGAGTGGGAAGAAGTGGCGCAAGTACGCACGGAGAGTAGGGGTGGGATTGGGAGTACGGGAGGGTATGTGTAATTGCAAAATGCATATTGCAAATTGCAGAATATTAATTGCAAAATGTAAAATGCTCACGCAAAAAAATTTACACGGGGGACTGGCTTAAGTAGGGAGGTTTAAGCCAGCACCTCGTGTTGGATAAAACATGCGACTCACGCGAGTCGTTTCTTTAAAATAAAATACATCAGCCAAAAAGAGGGCGTGATGCAGCAGTACTTAGATTTGATGAAAAGAGTTCTTGATTTAGGAGATGAGCGTCAGGATAGAACGGGTGTGGGCACGCTTTCCATTTTTGCTCCACAAATTCGTTTTGATTTATCAGAAGGATTTCCATTAGTAACTACAAAGCGGATTTTCTGGAAAGGTGTTGTATACGAGCTGTTGTGGATGCTGAGTGGAAACACGAACATTCGTTACCTACAAGAAAATGGTTTACACATTTGGGATGAATGGGCTGACGCCAACGGAGAGTTGGGCCCAGTGTATCCTGAGCAATGGCGTAATATTATTGATCCTCAGGGGCGCTCAATAGACCAAATGAGTGATCTGATAAATGGGATACGTAATTACCCATTTAGTAGAAGACATATCGTTTCTTCTTGGAATGTTGCACTGTTAGACAAGATGGCACTTCCTCCATGCCATTGCTTATTTCAGTTTTTTGTTTCCGGCGGGAAATTATCGTGCCAATTGTATCAGCGGAGTGCCGATGTTTTCTTGGGTGTACCATTTAACATAGCTTCATATGCTTTGCTAACACATATGATTGCTCAACAGTGTGACTTAGTGCCACACGAGCTTGTTTGGACTGGGGGAGATGTGCATCTGTACAAGAACCACATTGAGCAAGCTCGATTGCAGTTGCAGCGCAAGCCGCTGCCCTTGCCTCATTTGGAGCTACTACAAAGGCCACCTTCGTTATTTGAGTATCAATATTCTGATATTGCCATTCGAGACTACCAGCACCATGCGCACATTGCTGCCGATGTTGCTGTGTAATTGAATGAACAAACTGAAATGCGGTTGTGCTGCACTAGCTGTACAACCGCATTTTTTTGTTTATACTAAACCCTATGGAAGATTTGGTGTACGAAATAAAAAAATAT
>CAZZBG010000005.1:19853-25361 GCA_964652865.1 uncultured Candidatus Saccharibacteria bacterium | reverse complement strand
AAAAAACTGCGGTATATCCGCAGTTTTTTTAATACATTTTATTCGTCAGTGAGAGTGGTACGTTCCAAGCAAGAGATAGCGCTTGCGCTATGGCACTGCCAAGGCGAAGTCCAGTAGGGGAGCCTTCGCCTTTGTATAAACTAATTTTTGTAATGGTATGAGTAGGGTTTTGTGGCGCATATCCTGCTTTGGCTAAGAACTTTTCTAGGTGGGGCAAGGTAAGGTGCGTACTATGTGGCGGCATGTCCTGTGAATATTGTGCAATCACATCTTTTCCGTTTACAAGAGTAAACTTAATGCACGTTAAGTCCGCTGTGTTAAGGTGTAAAGTCATGTGTTAGTTTAGAGTGCTGGGGCTTGGTTTGTTCCCAGCACCGTACATTTGCTTAAGGTTTGAGTATTTCCGTGCCAGTTTTTGGTTAAAAGCAGTTTGCCTTTCTGCTATTTTGATAGATTGAAATACTATATCTAGTGCGACTCGAGGGTCTTCGAATGGATTGTCTCGATACTCTAGCAAGGGGATTAAAAATGATTTATATAACCGTAGAGCTGCTGAGTGCTTTTTATTATCTTGTAGTAGCTTATGGATATAATCCAAGGAGTATTCCTCATGAAAGTATTTTTCAATTTCGTCGATAGCTTTTATTGTTTCAGGGTGTGAGCCGTCTTTTTCATTCAATATTTTATATACTATACCCTCACTGATGATTCGAAGAAGGTCCCAGCGCATCATGCTCATTCCTGCTCGCATTTCTGCTCTTTCTGCTCGCCACTCTGCTCGTTCAAGCTGTTCTCTCGGATTGGGTGTTTCTAGAAGCTCTTCCTCACTTTCCTCGGCGATAAGTTCCAATTCAAATGGGTCGATTACTTCTTTGCCATTAATGTGCTCTGTGGGTACTTTTTCAAATTTTCCATAGTCTCCATAAGAAGCAAATCCTTTTGTCTCCATAATATGCCAACGTGTTAGTTTGTTGTGTAATTTGCATTGTCTAATAATTGTCTGGTAATAACTCTGTCGTCCCAGTCTTCGTATGTACCATGGGCACGAGCAATTTTTTGTTCTGCTCCTTTACCGGTAATAAGTACGATATCACCAGCTGCGGCAAGACTGAGTGCTTTTGCAATGGCTTCTGTGCGGTTTGGGTTCCGAAATAGGTTTTTGCCAATTTCTTTTTTGCCAGTGGCTACTGCAGCGTCAGCTATGTCGTGGATAATTGTTTTCGGGTCTTCGTCAAAGGGGTCTTCGTCAGTAATAACCAACACGTCTCCATTTTCTGCTGCAATTTTCCCTAAGTCAGTTCTACGGGTTTTATCTCGTACACCACCGGTGGCACCAAATACGTGGATAATCTTCTGGTGTGGCCACTGCAAAACAGTTTCATACAAAGCAGTCATTGAGGCTTGCTCGTGAGCGTAGTCAACGAGGACGGTGTACGGACTTGTTTGCAAAACTTCCATTCGTCCAGGAATGGTACGCAAGTGGCTCGCAGCTTGTGCGATGCTTTCTAGGCTATACCCAAGTGTTTGTGCTACAGAAACAGCAGCTAAAACATTGTACACGTTAAAGACGCCCGATAAAGGCACGGAGAAATGTTGTGCCCCCACAGTGAACTGTGTACCGTGCGGGGTCGTTTCTATAGCTGTTCCCTGTGTGGTTACCGAAGTGTTCGTAATACCGTAGGACACATAGTGCTCTGCTTGAAAATTCAAATAATACAAGCCGTATTCACTGTCTAGATTTGCAACAATTGTCTTTCGGAGTGTCTGATTAGAGATGTTTTTCTTTGCGAGAGGGGTCGTGTTTTTGAGTGTTTTAAAAAGGAGGGCTTTTGCTTCTTTATAGTTTTGGAATGAACCATGCGCCGCGATATGGTCAGGGGAGAGGTTGGTGAACAGCGCAATGTCGAACTGAATACCAAAATGACGGTGTTGTGCCAAGCCTTCACTGGACACTTCTACCACAGCATACTGTTTCCCATGGGTGCGCATTTGCGCGAGTAGTTTGTGGTTTAGCCAGCCCGAAAGGGTGGTCATGCGGTAGGGGTTTAGCTTCTCAGCGCCAGTGGTATCTATAATTGCGGTAGACAGGAGTCCAGTTGGTAAACCAAGATTGTTCAGCAATTGGTACACAATATGTGCAGTAGAGGTTTTGCCTTTCGTCCCCGTAATGCCGATTACTACAAGAGAGTCGCTGGGTTTTCCAAAATACCAATGCGCAATATTCGCCCACATGCCATGCCAAATTGGTTGTGCGAACTTAAATAGTTGTTGAGGGATAATTGCGCGACCGAGGCGTTTGAGTGCTTGTATCATACGGGTAGTATAACGGGTTCATTTAGCAATTTCCAATTTTTAGTTTTGAGTAAAAAAGTATATTCTAAAAAATTGAAAATTAGAAATTAAGCATTTGTCAGTGGTGTTATACTACCAATATGAATAATCAACCACTTTCGCTTATTACTTTCCCTATTTGGTGGTATTCCGAAGGGCTCGTCTTGGCGTGGCGGCACTGTGTGCAGCGTTGCCAGTTTATATTGCGCTCTACGGGACTACTCATTTTTGTGAAAAATTTAACTCAGCCACTGTACGGCGATACCACCCGAGAGGGGCGAGCGGTTAGTATTTTTATCCGCTGCATCTTAGTCATATTTCTGTTTTTTTGGACTATTGCTCGGCTGCTGGGGGCTGTTGCTTTGTTTTTTCTACATATTGTCGCTTTACCGATTACAGTGGTCATGATTGTGTTCCAACTATTTAACATAATTGCTTAAACGTATGGATATATCTGAATTAGAATTTGAGCAACAAAGTAGTGGTTGGCCGCTCAGTGCTCGCTTGGGTGAGTTGCGTCTTCGTTTTTCTGGGAGTTTTTCAACTGCTCGTATTGTTACAGAAAAAGCTGTTACCAAAACGAACCAGTTAGTAGATGTTGTATTGTACGTCGTTGCGGGTGTGGGTGTGGCAGCCTTCGCATATGGGTTGTATTACTATGCGTTACAAGAGTCAGAACTGTTGTTTTTTGTGCAGTCTCGTTTTCTGAATATCTTTTTGTGGGTTGGTGTATTTGCGGCGTTGTATCTCTGGGCGCGAAAGATTCAGCAAGCAGCGCAATACGAAGTTACACGGGTGCTTTCTGCTGCTAATTTGTCTCACTGGGCTTCACGGGGTGAAGAGCTCGATGTATATGCATTGTTTACACAAGGTGCTCGTCAGGTGTGGAATGCTGTTCCCACATACGTCACCACTGCAGAGCCAACGGTAGTTGCGTTATTTTTGTCACTCCTCAAACATCCATCTATCCGCCTTGTCTTTTTTCGATTTGGTGTAAATCCAGATGTAATAGAAAAAGAGCTGCAAGAAATAGCTGCTCATTCGAGTGGGGTGGCGAGTGAAACAGCGAGTGTAAAAGATGAATATCTGTACCAAATTCCTTTTGTTGCTGTGCGGGAAGGGTTGGTGCTTCGAAATCGTTCCGTTGATCCGCTTATGTTGCTGTGTGCTTTGGTCAAAGTGCTCCCAGAAGAACATCCGGTGCAAAAAATATTTTTCAATCGTGATTTATCTACCGAAAAACTAGAAGTAATTGCAGGGTGGATTTTTAATCTCGATGTGTTGTTTGCAGACGATCAAATATTCCGGAAATTAGCACGACATAAAAGCGATCGCGGTTTAAATAAAGGGCTCACTGCTGTGCCTACACCATATTTGGACCAGTTCAGTGTGGATTTAACCATTGCTGCAAAATACCATCGCTTGCCTTTGACTCGAGGGAGAGATGAAGATACAGATAAAATTGTGGAGCTGCTCACCACAAGTGGAAAGAGTGTTTTGGTTACTGGTGCTGTTGGTACAGGGCGGAGCACGGTATTGGCTGATCTGGCGTACCGGATGGCCTCCGAACAAGTGCCTACACCAATTCAAGATAAGCGTCTCATACGTCTCGAGCTTGCAGGGATCTTAGGGAGCAATATCAACCCAGAACAAGCCTTGCTGAATATTTTTAGAGAAGCAGAACATTCAGGGAATATCGTTTTTGCTATAGACGATATACAACAACTGGCTAAAGCATCGGGTAGTGAAGGACTGTCTTTGCTAGAAGTATTGGTGAACCATATAGAAAACAGTCCCATTGCGGTTATTGCTACTACTACACCAGAGGACTACCAAACTACGTTGCGTAATAGTGCGAATTTTGACGAGCGATTTGCTCGGTATGAGCTGACTGACCTCTCTTTTGCAGGGATTATGCTTGCCAGTTGTATGCGGGCGAGTCAGTTAGAAGGAGCAACTGGTGCCTTTTTCGAGTACCAAGCAATAGAAGAAGCGGTGCATTTGACCGATGAATACTTTAAAGATGTCGGGCAACCACAAAAGACTATCCTTGTGTTAGAGGCTGCGGCGCAGAAAGTAAAAACACTACCAAAAGGTCCTGCTAAGCTCATTACTCCAGAGTCCATTCAAGTAGTGGTAGCAGAAAAGACACACGTGCCAACTGCGAGTTTTACGCAAAACGAAGCTGAGAAGTTATTACACTTAGAAACGGATATCGCAAGTCGTGTCGTGGGCCAAAAAGAAGCGGTGGTAGCAGTCTCCGAAGGTATGCGCAGAGCGCGGAGTGGGCTTTCGAGTGGTCAGCGTCCATTGGCGAGCTTCTTATTTGTTGGACCAACAGGTGTGGGTAAGACTGAGTTAGCGAAAACGCTTGCTGCAGTTTATTTTGGAGACGAGCGCTACTTGTTGCGCTTGGACATGTCTGAATACAGAGGGGACGATGGCATGCGGAAACTTGTTGGCGCGCCAGGGCAGCAAACGAGTACGCCATTTATAACGCACTTGAAAACGTATCCATTTTGTTTGTTCTTGCTCGATGAGTTAGAAAAAGCGAGCCCAGATGTGCTCAACCTATTTTTAGCAGTATTGGAAGATGGTCGAATTACAACGGCGGGTGGGCAGACGTTAGATTTAACGCACACTATAATAATCGCGACTAGCAATGCGGGGACTCCAGAAATTCAAGCGGGGATTACCGAAGGCCGTCCGCTCGAACAAATAAAATCTGAGTTACTAGAAAAAATCTTAACGAACTACTACCGTCCAGAATTTTTGAACCGTTTTGATTCTGTTATCTTGTTTAGACCTTTAGAAATAGCAGAAGTCGAACAAATTACTCGGTTGCAGTTGGCTCAGGTTACTAAGCGGCTCTTAGAAAAGAAAATCAAACTTGCATTTAGCGATGCGGCAATCCATAAAGTTGCTGTAGAAGCGTTTGATCCGCTCCTTGGTGGTCGTCCTGTCCGCCGGTATATTCAAGACCATGTAGAGTCGGTCATTGCAAAGCTGCTCCTGTCTAAACAACTTGATCGTGGTGGGTCAGTAATTATAGACGTCAGTGAAACAGGGGAGTTTGTGAGTAAATAAAAACATCCGCAGCGGTTGCTGCGGATGTTTTTTTAGTGTTTTATCCAACGGTTGAGCGTGCGGAGGAGTTTGTATGCTTGGTACCATGTT
>CAZZBG010000005.1:18083-19753 GCA_964652865.1 uncultured Candidatus Saccharibacteria bacterium | reverse complement strand
GTGTTTTATCCAACGGTTGAGCGTGCGGAGGAGTTTGTATGCTTGGTACCATGTTGGTTTTAGTATGAGGTCCCACGCACCAGCGTACGGAACGGTTGTGCCACCAAAGCCTTGTTTGAATCGGGCGAAGCCAGAGCCGTCGCTCACCGCTCCTTCTGCACCAAAGAAGTCGTAGGTAGTTAGTTTTTTTGTTTGTGCATTTTGTATTGCAGTCCAGTGGAGTAGGTACGGCGCCATAACGTTTTTGTGTTCGGTGCTGGACCCACCAAAGAGATAGGTGCGGACGTGGCCAAAGTCAACAAAGAGGCCGCAGGCAACAAGTTGTCCGTTGTAGTAAGCCCCAAGTCCACTTGTGGTAAGGGTTTTTGTAGCAAGGAGCTTTTTGTAGTACGAAGCGGGGGGTGATACTAGTTTCCGGCGTACGAGCGTGTCCACAAACAACGCCGCCGCTTCTGCTTGTGCCTCTGTAGTTTCTAGTGGTTGTATTTCTACCCCTTTTCGTTCTGCAACTTTAATGTTGTAGCGGGTCTTGGGGTGCATACCTGCAAGCAGCGCTTCTCTATCTTGCTCTAGATCGAGCGTTATAGTGCTACCGGGTTGAATGTGCAGAGTAGGAGACAGGGGGAAGGAGACAGGGGGTAGTGGCTGGGTTGGCTCAAGGCGAATAAACACCGCATCGGAAAATTTTTCATGAACATGTTCAAGCAGTGTTTCTATTGCTACTTTGCATTCTGCAATTTGTAATTTGCAATTAACCACCGGTCCGTACGGGCAGTAGAGATATGTTTTACCTGTGGGGAGTTGGTGGCTAAGAAATTGGGCTGCGAGAATCGTTTTACCCTGCTCGTCTTGTACTAAAAATCGAACCCGCGAGCGACCATTTGTCTCTTGCCACTGCCCCCACGCAACACTTTGCAAAAAACTCCCATTGTTTGCAATAACAAACGGGGTATACAGCTCTGCTGATGGATTGGTTAGGATTTTTAGTGACATTATATGTGCTGCGAATAGGGTATGCTATCGTGTAAAATTTTTATGCTGAATGTATTATTTAAAAATTGCAAAATTGCAAAATTAAAAATTGTGCACGTAACTTACTATCTGCTCAAAAGTTTTAACGCTTGTTTGAGTTGTTGTTCAACTGGCACGGTAAGGTCAATAAGACTGACTGTTTGTCTTGCTTCTGCTGCGGTGTAGCCAAGCCCTATAAGTGCTGTGAATAAATCGTTAGACGCACTGCCAGAAACAAGGGTACTAGCTATGCCAACTTTATCTTTGAGCTCTACTATAATGCGCTCTGCAGTTTTCTTGCCGACACCACCGATGTGGCTGAATAATCCCGTGTCTTGTCCAGCGATTGCTGCGCGGAGTGTTTCTGGGTCACCTGCAGAAAGTATGGCTAAGGCGATTTTTGGTCCGACACCAGAGACTGTAAGGAGCAGCTCAAAGAAATCTAAGGTTGCTGGCTCAGGGAAGCCATAGAGGGCTTGGCCATCGTCGCTACTTTTGTGGTATGTGTACAGGATTATCGCGCTTCCTAAAGGTAAACCAAGGGTTTTGGGGGTCACGAAGACCTTGTACCCAACCCCGCCCACATTGATGATTATGGAGTTGGGCGAAATATGCGCAATGGTGCCTTCTAAAAATGCAATCATGAAGGAAGTATACCA
>CAZZBG010000005.1:14198-17983 GCA_964652865.1 uncultured Candidatus Saccharibacteria bacterium | reverse complement strand
AAGTTATCCCCCTCTGTGGATATGCTGGGGAAATGCCTCAAAAAGGCTTGACAAATGACCCTTGACAAGTATAATGCAATATATGCGCATGAATTGTTTATAGGTAGGGAATTTAAGAGTCTTTTTTGCCGGTTTTGCAGGTAGAAAAGGCCTATTTTTATGCTCAAAAATGCATTTCGTCCATTTTTTAGCCTAAAAACCCTTTTATCTAAAGCAATTTATTTTGGCACTCCTCCCACACGATCTTTGGTAGAACTACTGAATCCGAGCCGTATTACAAGATCATTAGTATGCAAGTAAAAAACTTGCAGTGTTGTGTTTTGCGCTTAAATACAACAGGGAAAGAGCATACCCATGCCAAGCAAGCCGAAAATTGCGGTACAAACCGCTCGGGCAAGCGAACGGGATGTCCAAAAGCGGAACTTTTTTGGACGTACTCACGAAATGGTGAACCTACCGAACTTAATCGAGGTTCAACTGAACTCATACCGCTGGTTCTTTGACCGTGGTTTCAAAGAGTTGTTGTCAGAAATTAACCCAATTAGGGATTTTACCGGTAAGAGCTTAGAGCTCTCATTCGGTGATCACTTTTTTGACAAAGCAAAATACGACGAGACTACTGCTCGCGAGCGTAATGCGACGTATGAAGCTCCGTTGTATGTTTCTGCAAAACTGGTAAATAAAGTAACTGGAAAAACCAAGACACAAGATGTGTACTTTGGTGATTTTCCAATTATGACCCCACGTGGCACATTCATCATCAACGGTGTAGAGCGTGTTGTAGTGAGCCAGCTTATTAAATCCCCAGGTGTATTTTTCAGCAGTGAAAACTACCGTGGGAAAAATTTGTATGGCGCAAAAATAATCCCAAGCCGCGGTGCCTGGTTGGAGTTCGACACAGATGCAGCAGGGGTTATCGGGGTAAAAATTGACCGCAAGCGCCGCATTCCGGTGACTGCGCTTATGCGCGTATTCGGTTTGTCTTCAAACGAAGAAATCCTCGAACAGTTTAAAGATATCGATACAGATCCAGAGGTAAAATTTATCCAAGCTACGTTAGAAAAAGACGCAAGCTCAAATTCTGACGAAGGTTTCCGTGAAGTGTACAAGCGTGTTCGCCCAGGAGATTTGGCAACCGTAGATAACGCGCGCAGCTTAATCTCTGCAATGTTCTTTAACTTCGAACGGTACGACTTGTCCGAAGTTGGACGATATAAGTTCAACCAGCGCATGGGTTTTTCACAAGAGAATGCGAGCCCTATTTTGACGAAAGAAGATTTGGTTTCGACTATTCGTGAAGTCATTCGTCTGAATAACACGCAAGACCAAGCTGATGATATTGACCACTTAGCAAACCGACGTGTTCGTGCAGTAGGGGAGTTAATCCAAACACGGTATCGTGTTGGTCTGGCTCGTATGGCTCGTATTGCTCGAGACCGTATGTCTTTGGCAGACCTTGAGACAGTCACTCCAGCGCAGTTAATTCACGTTCGTCCAATTGTGGCAGCAACACAAGAATTTTTCTCTTCTTCACAGCTGTCTCAGTTCATGGACCAAACAAATCCTTTGGCAGAGCTTGAGCACAAGCGTCGGTTATCTGCAATGGGTCCTGGTGGTTTGTCTCGTGAGCGTGCTGGTTTTGAAGTGCGTGACGTTCACCGTTCTCACTATGGAAGACTGTGTCCAATTACGACTCCAGAAGGTCCAAACATTGGTTTGGTGTCTCACTTGGCAACGTATGCACGCGTGAATGAATTTGGTTTTGTAGAAACCCCTTATCGCTTGGCTCGCAAAACTGCCATGAACGATGGGAAAGATGCAGTGGGTGAAATAAGTAGAGTAGACGTGCACAATGGTGCAAAATTGGTTGTAAAAGCAGGCGACGAAATTACTGCATCGGTTGCAAAAGAGCTTGCGAAAGTAGCTGGGCTTGCAGAAGTACAACTCAAGGCACGTCTGACCGATGAAATTGAATATTTGGATGCGTTCGAAGAAGAACGTATGACTATTGGACAAGCAAATGTAGCAGTAGACGAAAAAGGCTACTTCGTTCCTGGTCGTGTCCCTGTGCGTGTTCGCAGCGTGCCTTCTATTGGGGAGGCAGAAGATATTGATTGTGTTGACCTTTCACCAAAACAGATTATTTCTGTTACCACAAGCTTAATTCCATTCTTGGAACATGACGACGCGAACCGTGCGTTGATGGGTTCGAACATGCAACGTCAGGCAGTGAGCTGTCTTGTACCACAAGCACCTATCATTGGTACTGGTATGGAGCGCAAAGCTGCTCGTGATAGTGGTGCAGTTATCTTGGCAGAAGAAGACGGCGAGGTAGTTCAGGTTTTGGGTGACAAGATCGTTGTTGCAAGCGAAGGTGGAAAAAAGAGAGAGTATCCTGTACTCAAGTTTTTGCGTACAAACAGCGGTACCTGTATTAACCAGATTCCTCGTGTATCCAAAGGGCAAAAAGTGAAAGCAGGGGATTTGCTTGCCGATGGTGCTTCTACTGAAGGTGGCGAACTTGGTCTTGGGCAAAATGTGTTAGTAGCATTCTTGTCTTGGGACGGGTACAACTATGAAGACGCTATTATCTTGTCGAGTCGTTTGGTGCAGCAGGATAGATACTCTTCTATTCACATTGAAGATTTCCGCATCGATGTGCGCGACACCAAGCTTGGCCCAGAATTAGTTACTCGCGACATTCCAAACGTCGGAGAAGAAAAACTGAAGGACTTAGACGAAAATGGAGTAATCCGTATTGGTGCGCAAGTAAAAGCTGGTGACATTCTGATTGGAAAAATTACTCCAAAGGGTGAAACAGATTTGACCCCAGAAGAAAAACTGTTGCGTGTTATCTTCGGAGAAAAGTCGCGCGATGTAAAAGATACCTCTTTGACTTTGCCGCACGGTGAGTACGGAAAAGTAGTGAATATTCGTGAATGGAGCAGAGAAGCAGGGGATAAACTCCCTTCTGGTGTTATCCGTTCTATCCAAGTTTCCGTTGCGGTAATTCGCAAAATTCAAGTAGGTGACAAAATGGCAGGACGTCATGGGAACAAAGGTGTTATTTCCAAAATTGTTCCAGTAGAAGATATGCCATTCTTGCCAGATGGTCGTCCAGTCGACATTATCCTGAACCCGCTTGGTGTGGTGAGTCGTATGAACTTGGGTCAGATTTTGGAAACTCACTTAGGTATGGCAGCTCGTGAACTTGGATATAAAGTAGCGACTCCAGTGCTCGATGGTGTGACTGAAACAGAGATTAAGGGAGAGTTAACTAAGGCAGGGCTTTCTACCGACGGTAAGATTCAGTTGTACGATGGCAAAACAGGTGAGCCGTTCGATGAACGGACCACTGTTGGTGTCGCATATATGCTGAAGCTGCATCACTTGGTAGATGACAAGATGCACGCGAGATCCATTGGGCCATACTCGCTCATTACCCAGCAGCCACTTGGTGGTAAGGCACAATTTGGTGGTCAGCGATTTGGAGAAATGGAAGTGTGGGCGCTGGAAGGATATGGCGCTGCGCACACATTGCAAGAAATGTTGACTATTAAGTCAGACGACGTTGTGGGAAGAAGTAAGACGTATGAATCGATTGTAAAAGGTGAACCGATTAAGAAGCCAAACGTCCCAGAGTCGTTCCGTGTTTTGGTGAAAGAGTTACAAAGCTTAGGGTTAGACGTAGAACTTTTGGGGACAAACCAAAGTGAATTGTCTATTGACGGAGAGGTGACCGAAGGTCCGACGGCACCTGTGCTCGAAGCGCCATTAGATTTCAG
>CAZZBG010000005.1:7312-14098 GCA_964652865.1 uncultured Candidatus Saccharibacteria bacterium | reverse complement strand
TATGTTTACCCAAACTCAAACAGAAGAATTCAAAGGTGTTCGCATTAAAATGGCATCACCCGAGACTATTCTTTCTTGGTCACACGGACAGGTGACAAAGCCGGAAACTATAAACTATCGTACGCAACGCCCTGAGCGAGATGGTTTGTTCGATGAAAAAATCTTTGGTCCTACCAAAGATTGGGAGTGTTACTGTGGAAAGTACAAGCGTATTCGCTACAAAGGAATTGTTTGTGACAAGTGTGGCGTAGAAGTCACCAAAGCATCTGTGCGTCGTGAACGCATGGGGCATATTGAACTTGCTGTGCCAGTTGCACACATTTGGTTTTTGCGTGGCGTACCTTCTCGCATTGGTTTAATTCTCGACCTTGGAGTACAAGAGCTCGAGAAGGTTGTGTATTTTGCATCCTACATCATTACGCAAGTAGATGATGCTGCACGACAGGCGATGATGGATCAGATAGAGCACGAGTTCAAGAGCAAAAAGAAAGAAATAGAAGCACGCTTCGAACAGCTTATCGAAAAAACCCGCTCTACCATGAAGCAAGAGGGGAAGGGTGCCGATGACCAAGATGTGCTTGCTGCAAAAATTGACGCCGAAGTTACCCGTTTGAAAGATGCGTGGCAGCGAGAAGCATCTGCGCTTGAATCAGTGCGTGACCAAGCAAGAAGCGAGCTCAAGAGTATTCGCAAAATGCAAGTTATCTCTGAACTGCAATACCGTGACTTGTCCATGAAATATGGACCAGTGTTCAAAGCGGGGATTGGCGCAGAAGCACTCAAAGGTTTGCTCGAAGAAGTGAACCTTGAAACTCTGGCAACAGAACTTGAAGCTACTTTAAAAGGCTTAGAAGGCCAAGCGGCAAAAAAGGGTTTGCGCCGTTTGAAGGTTATCAAATCTTTTATCGCCGCAGGACTTCGTCCAGAGTGGATGCTTATTTCGAACCTTCCTGTTATTCCACCAGACTTGCGTCCAATGGTTCAACTCGACGGTGGTCGCTTTGCGGCTTCCGATTTGAATGATTTGTACCGCCGCGTTATCAACCGCAATAATCGTTTGCAAAAACTGCTCGAGATCAAGTCTCCAGAGGTTATTACACGCAACGAAAAACGTATGTTGCAAGAAGCTGTCGATGCACTTATCGACAACTCTGTTCGTCATGGTAAAGAAGTAACTGCTTCTACTGGACAGCGCCGAAAGCTTCGCTCCTTGGCAGACATGCTGAAAGGAAAGCAAGGACGTTTTCGTCAAAACTTGCTCGGTAAACGTGTCGACTATTCTGGTCGTAGCGTTATCGTAGTTGGTCCAGAACTGAAGTTACACCAGTGTGGTTTGCCAAAGCGTATGGCGCTCGAACTGTTCAAGCCATTTGTTATCTCTAAACTCATTGCTCGTGAATTTGCGCACAACGTGCGGAGTGCAAACAGGCTCATTGAACAGGGTCGTACCGAGGTGTATGACATCTTGGAAGAAGTGACCAAAGATCACTATGTCTTGTTGAACCGCGCCCCAACCTTGCACAGACTTGGCTTTCAAGCTTTCCAACCTGTATTGATTGAAGGGAAAGCAATCCAGTTGCATCCAGTTGTGTGTGCTGCCTTTAACGCTGACTTCGACGGTGACCAAATGGCTGTTCACGTTCCTTTGACTGAGCCAGCACAGCGTGAAGCGCGGGAGATTATGGTTTCTGCACATAACTTGCTCAAGCCAGCGTCAGGGGACCCAGTGATGACTGCAGATAAAGATATTGTTGTAGGGTGTTACTACATTACCAAGCTCCACCCTGGGGTGAAAGGTACTGGTAAGGTATTCTCTAATGCGCAAGAAGCAATTTTGGCGTACAACAACAACTTCATTCACATTCAAGCTCCAATCAAAGTACGGATTACAGTCAAGCAAGATCAACCAGAAGAATTGGTAGAGACTTCTGTTGGGCGCTTAATCTTTAACAAAGTAGTGCCAGCAGAGCTTGGGTATCGCAACGAAAACTTCGATAAAAAGAAGTTGCAAGCATTGGTTCGTGAAGCGTACCGGTTATTGGGTGCAGATAGAACTGCTGCACTGATTGACGATGTGAAGCGCACTGGGTTTACCTACATGAAGCGTTCTGGTATTTCTTGGGGTATGGATGACTTACATGTGCCACAAGAAAAAGAGTCTTTGTTGCTTGCTGCAGATACCGAAGTAGAAGCAGCATTTGACCAGTTCCAAGAAGGCCTTCTGACAGACCAAGAACGATACGGGCGTGTTGTCGAAATCTGGGCTGGTGTGTCTGAGTCCGTGGCAAAATTAGTTGCGAAGACAGTAGCAGAGCATAGCTCCGTAGACTATATTTTCAATTCCGGTGGTCGTGGTTCTGTTTCTCAGTTAACACAGATGGCTGGTTTGAAGGGGTTGGTGGTAAACCCATCTGGTGCAGTTATTGAGTTGCCATGTAGACACGGCTTCAAAGAAGGCTTGCAAGTGCTTGAGTACTTTATTTCTACCCACGGGTCTAGAAAAGGTATGTCTGACACCGCTTTGAAAACTGCTGATGCAGGGTACCTCACTCGTCGTTTGGTTGACGTTGCACAAGATATTGTGGTCAACGCCGAAGACTGTGGTACAGAAGAGTATCTCGTTATTAGCCGTGCCGAGGCTGCAGCACAAGGTCGCTCTTTGGACAAACAGTTGTTTGGCCGTGTAGTAGCAACAGATGTTGTCTCTGGCGGGAAAGTAGTGCTCCACCGCAACGATGCAATAGATGAACTAACTGCAAAGAAGATCGCAGAAGAATACACAGATATTGCTGAAATCAAATGCCGTTCAGTATTGAAATGTCGTTTGACCCGTGGTATCTGCCGCTCATGTTATGGCTTTGACCTTGGGTTTAACAAGATGGTGGAATTGGGTGCTGCGGTTGGTATTGTGGCAGCACAGAGTATTGGTGAACCAGCAACACAGTTGACTATGCGTACGTTCCACTCTGGTGGTGCGTTCTCCGCAGAAGACATTACCCAAGGTTTGCCTCGTGTGGAAGAATTGTTCGAAGCACGAAATCCAAAAGCGCAAGCTACAATGGCAGAAATAGACGGTGAAGTGCACATTACCAAAGCTTCCAGCAAAGAATACTTAATCACCATTGAAGCTGCAGACGTTGCAAAAGACGTGTTTGCGCTTCCAGCTGGGACTCCTACCAGCATGCGAGATGGGGAAAAGGTCACCAGTGGGGAAGTATTGTACATGGACGAAGCAGGTAAGGCAGTGAAAGCTACCAACGCCGGAATTGTTCGTGTCAGTCAAGGTAAGTTAACCGTTATTCACGAGTCAGAACAGATGCGCGAATACTTGGTGCCAACTTCTTTCCGTTTGAAAGTTAAAGATGGCGACTTGGTTGCAAAAGGACAAGCGTTGACCGAAGGAAGCTTGAACCCAGAGCAGGTACTTATGCTGAGAGGTACCCAAGCAGCGCAAGACTACGTGGTAAAGAGTTCCCAAGAAGTGTACTCCTCTCAGGGTGCGTCCATTAACGATAAACATTTGGAAGTTATTGTTCGCCAGATGTTCTCCAAAGTACGCATTACTGATCCAGGGGACACAGGTTTGCTTTCTGGTGAAACCTTGGACTTGGCTCGCTTGCGTGAAATGAATGCGCAGATTACCGCGCAAGGACTTCGCCCTGCACAGTACGAACAGTTGCTCATGGGTATTACCAAGACCTCTCTGAATACTGACAGCTGGCTCGCAGCTGCATCGTTCCAAGAAACCACACGTGTGCTGATTTCTGCGGCAGTCACTGGTCAAACCGACTACCTCCGTGGTTTGAAAGAGAACGTGATTATTGGAAAACTGATTCCTGCAGGTACAGGGTTCAACAAAGATGCTGCAATCCCAGGTGCAGAAGAAATGTTCCAGCCAACCATGGATAGTTTTACCGGAATGGAAATGGCAGAAGCGATTCAAACCGCAGCTCCAGCTCCACTTCCTGCTGAAACAAACCCAGAAGAAGGCGAATAGAAACACTCAGTTACCGAGTAATTCTCAAAGAAAAGCCCCGACACATGTCGGGGCTTTTTAGTACCAATTCTTCTCTGAGATTAATGGGTGTGTTATCGGACGTGGGGTGGGCGAGTTAAAAGCCTGCGAAAGAGCTTATACAGTTCATCTGCAAAGAAGATGCTTGTTGCCCAAAGGAGTATACTCTGCCAGTCAGCAAACGATAGAGGTGTTGTTTTGAGTATGCTTTGCAGGGGCACCCAGTAGAGTGCTGCAAGTTGGAGCAGCGCCGCAAAAGCTGTGCCAAGTACTAGCCACGGGTTTTTCCACGGCTTGCTCAAGAATAAGCTTCGTTCAGAACGGGTGTTCCAAGCATTGCACCATTGCAGTACTGCTAAGAGAGTGAGCGCTATAGTTTGCCGGTGTATGAGTTCTCCTGGAGTATGCATAAAGACATATGTCGTCACAATAGCCATAACGCTTCCTAACCAGACTGTGCGGAACAGTAAGCTTTTATCTATGAGATAGCGCGATGGTTTAGAAAATGAGGTGGTGAGTTCCGTGTTTGCTTTCGGCTCAAGACCGAGCGCCATGGTGAGTGCTCCGTCGGTAAAGAAATTTAACCATAGTATATGTACGGCCAAAATTGGTAATGGCAAGCCAAACAACACAGAAGCGCTAATGGTGAACAGGCCTCCGAGGGATGTGGAGAATAAGAACAGAAGCACTTTCCGTATGACTAAGTAAATATTTCTGCCTTCTTCGACGGCTGCGACGATTGTTTTGAAGTTGTTATCGAGGAGTACAATATCTGCAGATTCTTTTGCCACTTCTGTGCCGCCGTCGCCCATGGCCATACCAATATCTGCTCCGAGGAGCGCGGGTGCGTCGTTGACGCCATCACCAGTCATGGCAATAATTTTACCTGCCTCGCCATATTGTTGTACGAGCCAAAGTTTATCTTCTGGGGTGACTCGAGCAAAGACAGAAATATGTTCAAGTTTTTCTAATAGCGCTGTACGAGAAAGTTTATGTAGTTCTTGGCTTGTGAGGACAAGCGAATGTTCTTTGTATATGCCCGCTTCTTGTGCTATTGCTTTGGCAGTGACGGCATTGTCACCGGTAATCATGACAACCGAAATCCCTGCAGAGCGAAGCAGTTCAGTACTTTCAGCGATCCCAGGAAGCAGGGGGTCTGTCATGTACACTAAACCGCCAAAGGTGAGTTTGGGGAGTTCTGTAGTAGAGGCTTTTACTTTTTTACTATATGCAAATGCAAGCACGCGTAACCCTTTTTTGCTTGCGTTTCTGGCTTGGAGGAGTACCGATCGTGTCTGTGCGTCGGGGCAAAGAGGGAGAATACTTTCGACTGCGCCCACTGCAGACATAAAATTACTACCCTCTATCTCGTAGACAGTAGCATGGAACTTTCGTTTGTAATCAAATGGAAGTTCTTCGACCAGGCGATAGCGAGCAAGTAGGTCATCTCGGTCCACGCCCAGTTTTCGTGCGGCAACAACAAGCGCTGCATCGGTTGGGTCTCCAGCAATTTGGACGGCGTTAGTGGTTTGGTCGTGGGTAATACGTGCGTTGCCACAAAGCGCAAATACCACAGCTGCGCTTGCAAGTTCAGGGCGGCTGGTCGTAGTAGCTTGCATGTCTGCAAGTGTGACTTCACCTTGCTCGGTGTAGCCGTTACCGGAAAACATAAAATGTGAGTTACCAATAACTACCTCGGTAACCGTCATTTCATTTTTCGTCAGAGTGCCAGTTTTATCTACTGCAATCACACTGACTTGGCCAAGTGCTTCAATTGCTTGTAGTTTTTTTACCAGTGCGTTTCGCTTGCTCATACGGTACACTCCACTCACCAGTATGAGTGTGACAGCAATTGGTAACCCTTCGGGGATAATAGATACGGCGAGTGATACGACAATGCTAAAGAGCTCACGCACCTGCATTCCATTCCACAGTCCAAAAGAGAAGAGAGTAAGGCTAATCAAAGCAACGACCACAATAAGAATGTTGGCTAAGTGCCGAATGTTTTTCTGCAGCGGGATTTCGTGGTGGATATGTGTGACCTGACCTGTGATACTGCCTAAAATGGTGTTTACTCCTGTTGCGACAACGAGGGCTTTACAGTTGCCAGAGGTAATCAGTGTTCCTCGAAACAGCATGTTTTTTTGGTCGGTTGTGGGCAGTGGGGAAGTGGTGGGTATGGTCTGGGCATGTTTTTCTTGCGAAATCGATTCTCCCGTTAAGCTGGATTCGTTTACACGTACCGACGCTTGGTCTAAAATACGGCAGTCTGCAGGAACCTTTTCCCCTTCACGGAGTACAATAATATCTCCAGGGACTAGCTCTTCGTCGAGCACGACTAGTTCTTCGTTATTGCGAATGACTGTGGCATTAGTAGTGACCAGTTTTTGTAATGATGCTAGAGTTCTAGCGGCTCGTCCTTCTTGGAGCGCACCTATGGTCGCGTTAATCAGGAGTACTGCTGCAATTATGCTGCCGTCACCATACTCACCCATAGCTGCGACTGTTCCAGCGGCACCGAGTAGGAGGTAGATGAGTGGGTTTTGAAATTGGCGAATGAACAAAGTAAAAACAGACTCCGGTTTTGCGGTAGGGAGTATGTTTTTGCCAAAGTGTTTTTGACGTTTTACGACTTCTGAGTTTTGCAGTCCCTGCGGACTTGCTTCGAAATATGCAAATAACTCAGTTTTTGATTTTGCATACCACAACTTTTTTGTTTCCATGTTTGCTGTGCAGAATATTTGCACCGACACATGTATTCTAGCAAATAA
>CAZZBG010000005.1:4471-7212 GCA_964652865.1 uncultured Candidatus Saccharibacteria bacterium | reverse complement strand
ATGTCTGTGCGCAAGTACCTTATTTATACTTCCGGCCACTGGGAGATGAGTAGGGGATCGGTATTTGAGTACAGTCCTCGTTCGCGCAGGAGGTTTGTGATGTGCTCAGTGACAAACGGCATAAATGGATGCAGTAAGTGCAAAATACTTGTGGTGACGTGTAGGAGCACGTGGAGAGTGTTTGCTTTCAGCGCTTCATCTTGTAGTTGTGTCTTGGAAGCTTCTATATAGACATCTGCAAACTCAGACCAAATAAATTGGTACAAGCTTTGCGCTGCTTCGTGCAGCTGAAACTTTTCAATGCTTGCGGTAACAGTTGCAGTTATTTCTCGCAGTTTACCTAAGATCGCCGCATCCGCCTCCGTAATTGGTTTTGGCTCTAATTTTGCATTTTGCATTTTGAAATCAGCATTTTCTAGGTTTGTCATCACAAACCGCGCAATATTCCACACCTTATTCGCAAAGTGCTTCATGCCTTTTATCTTGTCTTCTGCCAAAGCAATGTCGGTCCCAGGGGCGGTGTTAAAAATCAGGGCAAACCGGAGAGCGTCGGTGCCGTATTTTGCTATCATATCCAGCGGGTCAACAATGTTGCCTTTGCTTTTGCTCATCTTTTGCTTTTGGGCGTCACGAACAAGTCCGTGTAAATACACGGTTTTAAATGGTACTTGACCACTCAGGTATGTTGTTTGCAGCACCATGCGTGCAACCCAGAAAAAGAGAATGTCGTAGCCTGTTTCTAGTACGGTCGTGGGGTGAAATTCGCGCAGGTCAGGCGTATTATTTGGCCAGCCAAGCGTGCTCATGGTCCACAAACCAGAAGAAAACCATGTATCAAGCGTGTCTGTGTCTTGCTTGAGATTTTCTCCTTGCGGTTCTTGTACGACCACGAGTTCAGTGGCGGAAGCATTTGGTATGGTGCCAATTTTTGTGCGATACGCGACGTATTGCTCTTTTGGTTTTCCTTCCAAACCTGCCATAAGTACTGCATTAAAACCGCCATGCGCGACCATCACAATGGCGCCTTCGGTTTTAACGTGTTCAAGGTCGTGTATGGTTTTTTGTACGCGCTCAGCAATACTGTCCAGACTTTCGCCCGTACCAGCTTGTTGTGCTTGTGCAAAGCCGTGCAGGGTAGTGTCTTCTGTTTTTCCAATTAGTTCACCAACGTGTATTTCTTGAATATGGTCCCAAGTTTCAATGCTCTCTGTTGGTATGCCAAGTTCTGCTGCAACGATTGCTGCAGTTTGCTGTGCTCGCACGAGAGGGGACGCAATAATTTTGGTTACGTGTTTGTCCCGAAGGGAGTCTGCAAGCGCTTTTGCTTGGTCTTGTCCGAGCTCTGTTAAAGCACTTTCAGGGCGGGCTAAAATGTTCTGTGCATTGTCTTCGCATTGTGCGTGACGCGCAAGGAATACTTTTTGCTCACGTGCGACGTGTTGTGTTCCTGACTCGTCGTACCACACAGGGACTTGGTGGCCATACCAAATTTGTCTGGAGATACACCAGTCGCGTAAGTTATCTATCCAGTGGAAGTAAATCTTTTCAAAGTGCTCTGGAAGGATTCCAATTTGCTTCGTTTCTACTACATGGCGCATGAGGCGTTTGAGCGTCACAATTTCGCCTGTTTCTATTCCAGCAATTTCGGAATGAGGCATGGCAAATTCACGGTTTACGTCAATAAACCACTGCTCTTTGGGAAGTGGCTCTATAACTCCTTTGGTTCTTTCTGCGAGTGCCATGCTTTGCACTATGTCTTCTTCGCGCTCCATGAGGTCATTGTCGCGAATCCACTGCGCGATTATTTCTCGCGCTTCGGCAATCTTTTTGCCGTGTAGTTCGCTATTTTCAGAAACCATTTTCCCTCGTTCGTCTATGACTTGTTTGTGGGGGAGATTATTTTTCTGGGCAATGTCCCAGTCAATACTGCTATGGGCAGGGGTCACACCTAAGGCACCTGTTCCAAAGGCTGGGTCAACAGACTCGTCTGCGACGATACGAATATGGAGTGGAGCACCACAAAAAACAAGGTCAAATTCTTGGCCAATGAATTGTTTGTAGCGGTCGTCTTCGGGGTGCACCGCTACGGCACTATCTCCAATTTTGGTTTCTGGGCGCGAGGTGGAAATAGAAATAGGGAAGTCTTTGCTATATTTGAACGTGTATAACTTCCCAGGTCGATCTTCGCGGACAATTTCGTCATCTGAAATAGTAGTCTGACCTTTTATATCCCAGTTTACAATTCGGAGACCTTGATAAATAAGCCCCGCACTGTGCAGTCTGCTAAAAGCAGCTTTAACTGCTCGTCCTCTGGTGGCGTCTAGTGTGTACGCTTCGCGGCTCCAGTCTACAGTGGCACCCATCGCTTTCACTTGGCTGACAATGGTGTCGTGGCTTGCTTGGGCAAACGCTTCTACTTTTTGCAAAAAGACTTCTCTGCCAAGATCGTGTCTGTTGACTCCTTCTTTTTTTACCAATTCTGCTTCTACTTTTGATTGCGTTGCAATGGCTGCATGGTCTGTCCCTGGAATCCACAGAGTTCGCTTGCCTTGCATGCGCTGGAAGCGGATTAAGATGTCTTGAATAACCACCATAAGTGCGTGGCCAATGTGCAATGTGCCAGTGACGTTGGGTGGGGGGAGGATTATGCTATAACTTTCGGCGTTTGCATATCGTTCTTTCGGGAGATTGTCTGGGTTGCAATAGCCAGAATCCATCCATTGCTTGTAAATAGCTGCTTC
>CAZZBG010000005.1:0-4371 GCA_964652865.1 uncultured Candidatus Saccharibacteria bacterium | reverse complement strand
TTTCTTCCTGTAACTGTACCTGTGGCCCAACGTTATAGTAGGTATGCAGGTAATCTTTGGTGACAGCCAAAGCATGCAGTTTGTAACGAATTTTCTATAGTATACGGAAACTTGGCGTTTTGCACAAGGGAGCTTATACTACTAGAAAGGCTAACTAATAGAGTTAAATAAAGTATGAAACAGAAAATTATTTCATTGTGCATTATTGCCCTATTGGCATTCCCAATCTCGGCAGGTGCTGTCTCGGACCCGGCATTTATTGGTCCGCCGATTCGTGTGGGGAAAATAACGGTAAAAAGTTTAGCAAAAACGCTCACTGGCACGCAGGGAAAGTTTTTCTCTGCTCATTTTGCTGCGAGTGGTGGTGTCGCACCATATGCCTGGACCGTCTCTGGGCTGCCAGCTGGGCTTTCTTGGTCATTGCAACCTACCGGTAGTACGAACTGTATTGAGCCGCTCGACTCGTTGCAGGCAAATACGCCTGCGCGAATTTCTGGTTGCCCAGCTCCATACGTTTCAGGTGAAGACATGGTCGTGTCCGGTACGCCTACACAAGTTGGTAGCTCTACTGCAACATTTACCGTAACAGATTCTTTGCAGGTGCAGACTACGCAGACTTTTGTGTTTACTGTGCAAGCAGGGGATGGAAGTATCGATGCATTAGCAATTACACCTGAAGATGGGTATGGGGTTGCAACTGTGGGAAAGTCGTACCGAGCAGTGTTTACTGCAACTGGTGGTGTGCGTCCATACGCATGGACGCTCACTGGGGATTTGCCAACTGGTGTTACTCGATCCTTTCCACAGTTTAACTGTATAACAACTCCATGTATCGCCCCAATTGATTTGTACGATAGTTTGTTCTTGTCCGGTACTCCAACAAAGGCAGGAACGTATACATTTACAATTTCAGTGCGGGATGCTTCGGGCACGACCCGTGTGCAGTCGTACTCTATTGTCGTGGCGGACACCGCTGCGGGGATACAAGTCACCAGTCCTAGTGCTGGCTCGACATGGGTGCTCGGGGGTTCTTATGCAATCACTTGGGACAACACGGCAGGTATCGCACGTTCGGTGAATGTGAATATAGAGCTTATGGCACCACGGCCTGCCTGTTTAGATTCTGAACCTCGGTGTGCCATTAGGGATATCGCTCCATATGCTATAGCGACGAATATTTCAGACTCAGGGTCGTACACATGGGACATACCTAAAGACCTACCAGCTGCGTACCAAGGCGCGCGGCATATTGTTGTGAGTACGGTGAACGGTACATTGCGTGGTCAAAGTGCTCAGTTTACAATTTCTGCTAAGGATAGCTACACTGGACCGATACAAATTAGTGCACCTGCGGAAGGGGCGCAGTGGATAGCAGGTAAGCAATACACTATTACTTGGAGCGGTACCGATAGTCTTCCTGTTCAAATTAGTTTACAACCAACGTATAACTGCGTTTCGGGAAGCTATTGTCCAGCAGTTATGCCAAAAGCGACAGTTATTGCAAATGGAGTAGTGGGAAGCAGTTTTCAGTGGACAGTGCCAAGTTCTTTGAATGGTACGTATCGGATTACCATGCAAACGGTTGCTCCCGCGGTGGATTTTGTACTGTGGGGTGAGAGTGGTTTGTTCCGCATTAGCCAGTCGGGCGCAACACCAAAAAAGCTTGCAAGCGCACAGGTAGTTAGAACGCCGGATAAGGCCGTGCATCTCATATTGGACGGAGGTCAGTACTATACCTTTGCAACATGGGAAGAGTTTTTAAGACGCGGGTATGTGTTCCAACATATTGTGCCAATCGCACAAAATGATTTATCTGAGTACACTGCAACCTCGACCTTTTCTCGTCCTTCTGGTACCACCTTCAAGTATACAGGCGACCGAACAGTGTACTATTTGACCAGTGCTCTGTGCAAACAAGCATATGCGAGCTTTGGTACATTCCAAGCATGGAAACTTCGGTTAGTGGATATAGTTACTTTTGCAGCCACCGAACAATATCCGACCTGTAGCACTGGTATAGTGCAGTTACCCAGTGGGGTAGCGGTAAAGGGTGGTACACGAACAGTATATATTTTAGAAAATGGTTTGCTTCGCCCTGTCGCTACCATGGCAGCACTTCGCAGCCGCGGGCTTGTAGACATCTACGCTGTAGGCGACACAGAGCTGGACTCCTACTCCAAAGGAGAGATTGTTCAGTAGTCGTAGTACGCAGTATCGTACTAAAAAAGAACCAGTTAATTCTGGTTCTTTTTTAGTATTTACAATATAACGATTTTTAGACGGCCGTCTAAAAAGCGTTATGCGGTGTTTTGGTTATTTCACAGGAACGTCTATAAGATGCCCATCTCGGCAATATATTCCTAGCCTGCTAGAAGGTATAAGCTATTGTCTCACTTATAGTTCCCAGCCAGAGTTGGCTTTTACTTTGTCGTAGGTGGTGGGTTTCACTCCAGCGCGGAGGCGGAAGTATGCAGCAATGGCAATCATCTCCGCATTGTCCGTGCACAGTTTAAAGTCTGGCACTATGAATTTTACATTTTGCATTTTGCATTTTTCATTCAGCACTTCTCTCAGGCGTCGGTTTGCTGCAACACCACCAGAAAGCGAGACTGTTTTGCAGTTGTACTTTTTTACAGCTCGCATTGCTTTTGTTACAAGCACATCTACCACCGCTTCTTGAAACGAGTGGGCAATATTTGCTTTGGTAGTTTCTGGTAAATTTCCAAAACGGTAGGTGTTCAGTGATGACTTTGTTTTGAGTTTGCTGTTATTTACTTTGACGAGTTCTTGCAAATAGTAAAGGACGGAAGTCTTGAGCCCAGAAAAAGAAAAATTGTAGTTCGGCGCATCGAGCATGGGCCGTGGAAAAGCGATAGTCTCGGTATGTTTTTCTGCGAGCTTGCTTATCTCTGGTCCACCAGGGTAGGGAAGTTCAAGGAGGCGCGCTACTTTGTCGAACGCTTCACCAGCTGCATCGTCTACCGTTGACCCCAGCACTTGGTAGTGGCTTTCATTTTTTTGCAACACGAGTAGTGTGTGCCCACCGCTCACAATCATACTCAGCATTGGAAACTGTATTTGTTTCGTTTTTTCTGGTTTGATGTTTGGGTTTTGTTTGCTTTTTGTTGTTTGTGATTTGGTGCTTACATCCCCAAAGGGGCTGTAAAGGTGACCTTCCATGTGGTTCACCGGTAGCAGGGGTATGCCGCTTCCAAATGACAGTGCTTTGGCAAATTCTACACCGACGAGGAGCGCTGGGGGGAGGCCAGGGCCAGCGGTGACGGCAATTAAATCAATGGCAGGGCTAAGCGCTAAGGGTTTAGAGCTAAGTTTAGGAAACGCCAGAGACAGGGCGCGTTCGACTACAGGTCGAATGGCTTTAGTGTGGGCACGGGCGGCAGCTTCGGGGACAACACCGCCCATTTTACTATGCAGTTTTATTTGTGAGCGGACCACAGAAGATAGTGTGGTAAAGGTTGGATTTTTTGCACCAATGTTACCATGCAAAACACTGGCTGCTGTTTCGTCGCAGCTCGATTCTATAGCTAATATTGTAAGCTTTTTTGGGAGTTTCATTGCATATAGTGTATACGAAAACCACTCTTCGGGGCAATTCCAGTGGTGTGGTAGTATACTGGTATATCTAATGAAATACTATGAGCAGCATTGTACACAAAAGTAGTTCTCGGGGGCTTTCTACTGCGCCGTGGCTGGTGAGTCGGCACAGTTTTAGTTTTAATACGTGGTACGACCCAAGCCGGATGCAGTTTGGCGCCTTGCGTGTTTTGAACGACGATCTTATTGCTGCGGGCGGCGGGTTTCCACCGCATCCACACCAAGACATGGAAATTATTACTATCCCACTTCGAGGTGCAGTGGCGCACGAAGACAGTAGTGGTGGTAAAGGAGTGGTGCGGGCAGGGCAAATTCAAATTATGTCGGCGGGGAGCGGGGTAGTGCATTCAGAGTACAATGCTTCTGAGTCTGAACCATTAGAGCTGCTGCAGGTGTGGGTTCTGCCCAATGCCTCAGGCCTACCTCCTCGGTACGCAGAGCAGGAAGTAGGCCAACCGGTCCTGGGCGAGTGGCAGGTAATTGTAGCACCAGAGGCGGGTCCAGATTGGTTACACATTTTTCAGCGGGCATGGGTCTCGCAAATCTCTTTAGCTGCCGGCAGCAGCGCAGAGTACACAGTTCGTCACCCAGACAATAGAGCGTATGTGTTTGTAGTGAGCGGGGAAGTGGAGAGTGGCGGCTTCATTTTGCAGAAACGGGATGCTCTTGCAGCGCATGATAAGCTACAGATACCACTGCAAGCAAACCAAGATGCGCACATATTTGTGTTCGATGTACCAGTGTAGTGTAAAAAAA
>CAZZBG010000004.1:21198-25497 GCA_964652865.1 uncultured Candidatus Saccharibacteria bacterium | reverse complement strand
CGCAAATCTTTTCCTGTTCTTGTGGTTGGCGCATGCACACGGGGTGGTTGCCCTGCTGCATACGGATGCCCAGCGCCCTCAAAAGGGTTACCCTTTGTCGCAAAGGGCAACCCTTTTGCAACCTGCTGTTCTTCTGACCACTCCACCACAGCGCCCATCTGCGCTTGTTCAGTTACCCGCGCTTCCAATATTTTCTGGTTTACTGCTTCGGGGTCCACAATAGGATCAGCAGACACCACAGCGGCTTTCTGTGGTACAACCCCTTTTATTTTCTGATACTCACCCACTGGCATAAGTACCAAGCGCACTTCACCATCCGCATCCATAATAAACGCTTTCGCAGCCTCCCCTTCCAACAATTGCATTATTTCTTTAACTGTTTTCATACTATACAGATTTACAGACTGATGCAGATCTACAGATACCTACAGATGCGCATCAACATGCAAAATTCGTTTTGGTTGCAAATACTTTGGTCGAAAGTTAACTAAAATTCCTAATCGCAAATGCACTACATGAAGATACCGTTGCACTTGCGCATAATCTTCACGTAGCAAGAACGGCTTAGTTTTTAACTCCAGAACAATACTATCCTCTACTAAGAAATCCAGCACGTTCCCACTATCACCCACCCTCACTTCTCTTTGGTAGCGAATGCCCGCCACTTTCATTTTTTCCTCCAACAAATCGCCATATTGCTTCTCTCGAGCAAACCGTCCAAGCTCGTTATGCACCGAAAATAAAAGGCTATTCAGCTCATATGTAAGGTCTCCGTACAAAAATTCTTTTCTTGTAGCAGTCATACACTATCTTTATTTGCCTCTACTATACACCAAGGCCCAAAATAGCACAAAACCCACTCCGCAAACTGCGGAGTGGGTTTCTCTCTGCGCCACCCGTATTATCTGTATTTATCCGTAGGTATCTGTATTTATCCGTAGGTATCTGTATTTATCCGTAGGTATCCGTAGATCTGTAGTTATCTGTATTATCCGTAGGTATCTGTAAATCTGTAGTTATCTGTAGATCTGCATTATTGGCCTTTACGCACGTTAATACCAGCACGAGATTCAATAATCTTCTGTGCAATGTTGTTTGGCACTTCAGCGTAGTGGTCAAATTCCATGCTGTAGCTTGCTTGACCTTGCGTCATACTGCGCAGCGCGGTTGCATATCCGAACATTTCGGACAACGGCACCATTGCGTCAATAATCTTCAAGTGCAAACGATCAGTCATTTCGTTAATCTGAGCACGCTTGGAGTTCAGGTCACCAATCACATCACCCATGTTGGATTCTGGAGTGGTAACTTCTACTTTCATGATTGGCTCAAGAATAATTGGAGTAGCTTTCTTAATAGCGTCTTGCAGTGCTTTAGAAGCAGCAATCTTGAACGCCATTTCAGAAGAGTCAACTTCGTGGTAGCTACCATCGTACACAGCAGCTCGGAAGTCTACCAATGGGTACCCAGCAATCACACCATTTGCAGCAGATTCCTGAATACCTTTGTCGATTGGCTTAATATATTCTTTTGGAATAACACCGCCAACGATTTCATCCACAAACTCGTAGCCTTTGCCACCTTCGAGTGGTTCAACACGCAAGTACACGTGACCGTATTGTCCTTTACCACCAGTCTGACGAATGTACTTGGATTCTGCAGTAGCAGTTGCTTTGATAGTTTCGCGGTAGGCTACTTCTGGTTTACCCACGTTTGCTTCTACCTTGAACTCGCGCTTCATACGATCCACAATGATTTCCAAGTGAAGTTCACCCATACCAGCAATAATAGTCTGCTGGGTTTCTTCGTTGGTAGATACGCGGAAGGTTGGATCTTCTTCGGCAAGCTTGGACATAGCAATACCCATTTTTTCTTGGTCTGCTTTTGTCTTAGGCTCAATAGCCATGGAAATAACTGGCTCAGCGAATTTAATAGATTCAAGCTGGATTGGCTTGTCGAGGTCACACAACGTATCACCAGTAAAGGTCGCCTTTGGTCCTACAAGCGCACAGATATCTCCAGCGAACACTTCTTTTACTTCGTCTCGCTCATCTGCTTTCATACGAACGATACGACCAACACGCTCTTTGTCGCCGGTGCGAGCATTCAGCACGTAGCTACCTGCTTCGAGTTTCCCAGAATACACGCGGAAGAAACACAATCGTCCCACAAATGGGTCAGTTGCAATCTTGAATGCCAAAGCGGAAAACGGTTCGTCATCGCTTGGGTTGCGCATAATGTCTTCACCGGTCTTCAGGTCATGGCCTTTGACTGCACCTTTGTCGGTTGGGCTTGGCAAGAAGTTTACCACAGCGTCCAACATCATTTGCACAATAATACCGCGGTTGTCTCCACCAATAACGGGGAAGAAATTACCAGAGCGGGTTGCTTTGCGAATGGTTGCCAAAAGTTCTAGCTCGGTGAGTTCTTCACCTGCCAAATACTTTTCCATTATTTCGTCGTCATATTCGACAACTTTTTCAATCAACTTATGGCGCCATTCTTTTGCAAGTTCGAGCATGTCTGCAGGAACTTCACCAACGGTGAACTCTTTGTCGGTGAACTCTTTGTAGGTATATGCCTTCATTTGTACCAAGTCCACCACACCGCAAATGTCTTTTTCAAATCCAATTGGGATTTGCACTGGCATTGCATTTGGGTTCAATCGCTTGTGAATAGAATCCAAGGACTTGTAGAAGTCCCCACCAGTTTGGTTGATTTTGTTAATAGAACAGACACGAGGCACTCCGTACTTGTCTGCTTGGCGCCATACAGTTTCGGACTGTGGCTCTACACCCATTTTACCGTCGAACACAGTCACTGCACCGTCGAGTACGCGCAAAGAGCGCTCTACTTCTACGGTAAAGTCTACGTGTCCTGGAGTGTCGATGATGTTGATCTTGTACTTTTGGTCTGGAGCAAGCTTTACGTGCTGTGGAGTCCAGTAACAGGTAACCGCAGCAGAGGTAATGGTAATACCACGCTCGCGTTCTTGTTCCATCCAGTCGGTTACAGTTTCACCTTCGTGTACTGCACCAATTTTGTGAATCATACCGGTGTTATAGAGCACACCTTCTGTGGTCGTGGTCTTACCGGCATCAATATGGGCAATAATACCAATATTGCGCGTTGCTTCTATGGGATATTCTCGGGCCATAAAATAGCTTGGAGCTTTAAAAGCTTTCTAGCTTTCTAGCTGTAAATTAATGTATTTGTCTTAACGAATACGGATGTGCATCTGTAGATCTGTTGCTATCCGTATTATCCGTAGGCATCTGTAGATCTGTAATTATCTGTAGATTCGTAGGATTATTTTCGTTTGCTGGTAAAGCGGGCGAAGTGAGCAAATGCTTTGTTTGCTTCTGCCATGCGGTGGGTATCTTCGCGCTTCTTGAATGCGTTACCCAGCTTGTTGTATGCATCAATAATTTCTGCAGCCAACTTTTCTCCCATAGGAGCACCTTTGCGGGCGCGGGATGCAGTAATTAACCACTTCATACCAAGGGTGGTTTTGCGTGGTTCTTGGACTTCCATTGGAACTTGGTAGTTCGAGCCACCAATACGGCGACCTTTTACTTCCACCAACGGGGATACATTTTTCAATGCGAGTTCAAAAACTTGGCGACCATCGAGTGGTTTTTCATCGTTGTTCACATCTTTTTGTGCTGCCATTTTCTCTGTAACAGTGTCTATGGCAGTGTAAAAGATTTTTTGTGCAACAGTTTTCTTTCCTCGTTCCATTAAATAGTTAATGAACTTGGCATATTTAACGCTGTTGAACTTTGGATCAGCAGCCGGAATACGGCGCTCGTAACTTCGTGCTCGTCTTGGCATAGGAATTAGCTTATAGCTGTTACCTTATAACTTATAGGATTTCTAAATGTTATCCCGCTATAAGGTATAAGCTGCTTAAGATTTCTTAACTTTAGCTCCGTACTTAGATCGGCTGCGTTTTCGACCATCAACGCCTAGAGTATCTAGTTTACCGCGAACAATGTGGTAGCGCACACCTGGCAAATCTTTTACACGACCGCCACGGATAAGTACAACACTGTGTTCTTGCAAGTTATGACCAACACCAGGAATATACGCGAGTACTTCCATACCGTTTGTCAGCTTGATTTTTGCAACTTTACGCAAAGCCGAGTTTGGCTTCTTTGGGGTGGTGGTATACACCTTCAAACACACACCACGCATGAAAGGAGACCCTTTTGGCATGGATACTGGTTTGTTCTTGATCAAGTTCACGCGGCGTTGCAATGCCGGAGACTTTGATTTGGCCTGCAAGGACTTACGTCC
>CAZZBG010000004.1:0-21098 GCA_964652865.1 uncultured Candidatus Saccharibacteria bacterium | reverse complement strand
ATGAGACAAATTAATGAGTGATTCCTCTTGTACTTATAGTACAGAGGGGTTTCCTATTTATTTGTACCGAAATTATACCTATTTTTAAGCCAATTGGTCAATGTTGACCAAATGACTAAAATATTGTATAATATCTAAAATTGGTTGTCTTTCTTTGTGGCAAAGCCAAATCATGCCTTTTCCACAAAGCGAGGCAAATCCCCGCTTACCCAAGCACTTTGTGCGAGGGTTATTCCATAGTCTAGCTAGGACTTTACACTAGCAAACACAAAACTATAATCGTCTCAAATCGTCTCAGGAGGGACACAATGAACCATCAGAAATCTATACTATTTGCGATCATTGCAATCATTGCTGGCCAATGTTGGCCGCAATTATTGCAGCAAGCGCCTTTGTGGTTTTTTGGGGTTTGCAGCACCACTCTTTGTATTTGGGGTGTTGAAGCAACCATGCAAAATACAAAGGAAGATGGCTCTCCCATAGGCACTTGGTTGCAATTCTCAGGATTTGCAGCCTTCGTTTCGGGACTCTGCGCCACCTGGGCGTGGGGCATGCTCATAGCCAGCGCTGCAATGGCAAATTAATACGAATCTCACTAAGCCAGAGCCTGCTAGTAGACAACGACTAAAAAACCGTTCTCACTCGCAGGCTCTTTCATTTTGGTTACGATGGTCACCTTCGTAACAATTAAGCTGCCCCAGATTTTATAAGCTGTTTCAGCTCAGGAGGTAAAAATTCCTGTACTGCATTCTGAGCAATAATTTGTGCCTTCAGATGTGAAATAGCAATTTCAAGATGGTGTTTCTGAATTAATAGTTCCAAATCTAGAACATAATCAAAATCTTTAGCTACATACTCCGGCCTATTCGCATACTGAAAATACTCCCTAGCCCGCTTAGACACTACAGCTTCTAAATTAGGATACTCACTTTTTTGCTCATCCCACTTTCCCTGCATACAAACCAGCTCCCCCACATCTTTACTACTTACACCCAAAGCTTTTAGCTGCTCCATAGTGCCTATAGCATAGAGTAATTGCCTATCTCTTGCCCTATAACCAGGATACTCCTTGATCGCGTGCGCGGATTGCTCTCGTGATTCATGCACCGAACCATCTCCAAATCTACGCGCATGAGCCTCTGCAAGTTCTGAATTTTGATGCACAGTCCTTACCAAATCTAAAATTGTGCGCTCTCCATTTATGACCAAAGCAATTTTACGAATAATATCTGGAAACTGATATCCATGGGTTGTCTCATGGTTTAAAGTACGTACTGATACTGGAAAGTCACCACTAGTAGCCAAACTCACTAACATGTCTACCCGTGACGGCACAGGTGCTGCGATACGTATCTCTTTTTTGTCATTGTCAAACCTCCCTGCTACTGTCGTACCTAATTCCTGTCCCCATAAGACTGACTGAATATGCTGAGGCTTATATTCATCGTCAAACTGCCTAAAAATATAATCAGTAAGATCTGCCTCTTCGTACTCATCAAATAATTGTGTTTCCTGTCTTATTTTGTTTATGACATCCGCGCATACTTGAGCAAGCTCCTCTTCAGGTAATGCCCCCAATGCTTCTTTTACATAAGTACCACGATACTTTAGCCCCTCTCCCTGCTCTATCTCCAGCTCCTTTTTTTGAGCAAGTAGTTCAGTAATTTTTTGCTCTACCTGATTCACCACATCGGTATTTGTATTATGCGCTTCTAATCTCGCACCAATAGCATGTTCGAAACCCAAATTATTTCGCATAACAAATAAAGTTAAACTAACTAATCAAACCATGACTACCTTCGTAACGGACTAGAGGGCGAAACCGAAGGCGCGGAAGAAAAAGACGACTACTGGCCACAAGATTTTATCCAGCACACCCAAGTACAGGAACAGGAAAACTAAAATAAACCCGTACTGTTCGTACGACAAAATTTTGTACATCCACTTGTCTGGAGCAAAAGAAGCTAATACTTTACTACCGTCCAGTGGTGGAATAGGTATCAGGTTAAACACCCCGAGTACAAGGTTAATAAGCACCGCCTGCACTAAAAATTCTGTAAATAACTGGGTGGTAGCAAGTCCAAACTTGAGCGGTAATGCAAACAGTATTGCCAAACCAAAGTTAGATAGTGGCCCAGCTAAAGACACCAGCGCCATCCCCCGCTTGGGATTACGCAGGTTGTTAAAGTTCACCGGTACCGGCTTTGCTGCACCCAACACCACAGGGCTTCCGACCATCATCAAAAACAGAGGTATTACCACAGACCACATAGGGTCAATGTGCGGCAACGGGTTTAAGGTAATGCGCCCTTCCAACCGCGCGGTGTTATCCCCTAGCTTTTCTGCCACTGCCCCATGCATTACTTCATGCACAATGGCAGAAAATATTAAAATGACTAACTGAATTACATAGTGCATAGTTCTATACTACAAATGTCTTAGTTCACCTCTTCTCCAGTACGGGCATCTACCAGCTTCCCATCTTTCAGAACAGCCTCAATGCGCTCACTTGTAGATGCGACAGACTGCCCCAAGGCCGTACCAAGTTCGGGCTCATCTGTAACAGCCTCCGCTGCTGCAGCTATATCTTCCGCGGTGGAAGTCCGAACAGAAGTATCGCTTTGCCAATCTGCAACAGCTTGTTCGTAGGTATATTCACGGTCTTGCAACCGTTTAAACGCACACAGCTCATAAGGGTTATCCCACAGTATCACTGGAGATTCTGCTTTGCCCGATTCTCGATATGACGCTAGTTTTCTCGCCACCCGCAGTCGCGCCAACACCATTTTCGCTTCGTCATATTGTCCATCGTGGCCTTCCACAGCAAAAGCCTCTGGTCTGATTTCACCCATATTTTTATAGTAAATTTAGTGTTAATCCCTCTTGCCAAGTATATCAAAATATGTTAAATTGACAAAGCTTATTCAAAAGAAGCCAAATCGCAAACGAGCCCCAAATCCGAAATTTTGATACGTTTGGTATTTGAGAATTGTTTGAGATTTGTTATTTGTAACATTGGAGCTTTAAAGATTATGCCAAGAATGTGCACCATGTGCGGTAAGACTTATTCCCGCACCATCAAACGAAGCCATTCCATGCGCGCCTCCATCGTTCGCTTGCAACCAAACTTGCAGTGGACCCGAAGTGCAAATGGAAATCGCGTCAAAGCTTGCACTCGCTGCATCAAGACCAAAACGAAAGCAGCTCGCGCAACCGTTACCGCGTAACAAAAAACCGCCCATGTGGCGGTTTTTTATTTCTCATTTTATGCAGCTTTTTCTTCTGCAGCATCTCCCTTATACAAGTTTTTCGTACGAGCCGCCCACTCGTCATCGACTCGGTTACACACTTCGTCAATTATTTTCTGGAACGTTTTACGCGAGATATCGTTCATCCCTTCATCGAGCGGAAACCGTAGCCCCTCATTCCGATACAAAAACTCAACTACTTTTCTAAATTTTTCATTCGCTGGGTCGTTCCAAGTGTCTGGACGATGCACATACACAGAAGGGCTGTGCAAACGAGCCTCATAGTCAAACCCCGCTTCTGTCTTACTCGCTTCGTCCATAGCATACTTTCGAGCAGCAGCTTCTTCCGCCAAGCTTGCAATCTCACGCTGCCGCAACAAATCAAGATTTGTGGCGTCAGTACCCACCGGCACAGAAGGCAAGACTTTTGCCAGAACTTCTGCGCCCTCTTCTGCAAGTATATGTTCCACTTCTGTTTTTAATTCATCCTCCCCGAGTGACCGAGCTGGTCCGCCAGCTTCAATAAATGGACCATTTTTATAACTCATAGTATCTGTACAATAACTTTCTACCGCTAGTATACACCTAAGATTATTTACTTCCAAAATGCAACACCGTCCCACGGGAAGTCAGCAATCCTTCATGTAGTAAATCCTGCACCACAGTAGCTATGCCCTCTCGCGGCCACTTCTTTTCTAGTGTTTTGTGTAAACTCTTTTTGGTCATACGACCCTTACTCCCAACAGCACGCAATACTAACCCCCGCAGTTGCCGGCGCGAACCAGCGAATGGACTTTGCTTCGCATGGTGCTTACTCCGTCTGGACGGATTTGTCACTTGCGTCTTGAGCCATGCCCCATAGTCTAGTAGTGCCCAATTCCATTCTCTGGGTGACTGTCCTTTTGCAGCTTCTGCTACCAACGGTACAAGCTCAGCATCTGATACCCCTTCACCCTTTGGAAAAAAGTGGTGCAGAAACACAGTACGCACATTTGTTTCCACATATACAGAAGGCAAATCGAAGGCAAACGCTCGTAGCGCCGCAGCAGTCGCAGGGCCAATCCCAGGGAGCTTTCGCAAAGCGACTTCATCTTTTGGTATCTTGCCCCCAAAATCTGTTACCACTGCTTTTGCCAACTGCTGTAAAAACTTAGCTCGTCTGTTGTAACCCAGCCCCTGCCACGCCCTGAGTACGTCCGACAATGGCGCTTTCGCCAAAGCAGTAATGGTTGGAAACTGTTTTACAAATGCTGTGTACTTTGGTAATACTCGCACCACTTGGGTTTGCTGCAGCATTAACTCCGAAACAAGGACCCTATACGGGTCCTTGGTTTTCCGCCACAGCAAACTGTGCCTACCTTGGCGCGCATAATGCGCATATACTACTTTTTGCAAATCCCGAATCCGTTTATCCATATATCGCAGCTCCATGTACAACCTACCAATCCAAAGTCCCACCAGTTTGGTATTCGGTCACGCGAGTTTCAAAGAAGTTCTTTTCTTTTGCTAAGTCTACCGCTTCGCTCATCCATGGGAATGGGTTTTCTACATTGTACTGACTTGCTAGCCCTACACTGTTTAACCGTCTGTCTGCAATGTGTTCAATGTACTGTTTAAAGCCATCGGCGTTCATGCCAAAAATTCCTTTCGGGAACACGGTCTGGGCAAATGTGTACTCAAGCCGCGTTGCCTCTTTCACCAAGTCAATCACATGCTGCTGGAACTCTGCCGACCACAACTCTGGCTGTTCTTGTTTTATGGTATTAATCAAGTTAATCCCAAAGTTCAAGTGTTGTGACTCGTCCCGCATTATGTACTGAATCTGCTCTGCACTCCCCACCATTTTCTTCTGACGCTGGAACCCAAACATAACTGCAAAACTGGAATAGAAGTAAATCCCTTCCATAATGAGGCTGAACACCACAATATTTTCCAAGAATTTTTGGTCAGAAGCAAACGTACCAGTTTTAAACGCAGGATCAAAAATGCCTTCGTTAAACGTCAAAACAAAACTAGCTTTGTTGTAAATGGCGTCAACTTCACGGTACATGTTAAAGATTTTCCCTTCGTCCAAACCGAGACTTTCTACAATGTACTGATACGCATGCGTATGAATCGCTTCTTCATATGCCTGCCGAAGCAAATACATGCGAACCTCTGGGCTGGTCACATGCCTGTATGCTGCCATTACAATATTGTTGGCAGCAATAGAATCTGCAGTGGTAAAGAAGCCCAACACAGTTTCAAATGCTTGGCGCTCGTCGTCGCTCAGTACTGTATTCGATTTCCACTGCTCAATGTCCAGCTGCATGCTAATTTCCGTTGGGAGCCAGTGGTTCGCATTACCCGTATTGTACGCTTCCCATGCAAACGTATGCTTCATGGGATACAACTGAATTACGTCAGCATCTGCACCGTTAATAATGCGGCGGTCATTAATATTTACGCGTTCATGAGTTTTTGAAATTGGCATAGTTTCAGAATTGCAAATTGCAAAGTGCGAATTGCAGAATTACTAGTTATTAATGTTTGTTCTATTTTTAGCAGCAGAGTTAGCAGAAGCAATCATAATTGCAGTTAGCTCTCGCGCCTCCTTCAGCAGCGGTTCAACTTGTTGTATTGATAATAATTTGGCATCAATTGCAATTTCTAACCAATAGCAAGACTCATCGGCTTCTTCTATTACTATACCTATTTTAGAGATAAACTCAGCACGTGACCGTGCACGACACGCAGCTCTATAATTTGCCCCAACTGAAGTTACACAACGAATGAATTGGTTTAAAACAGTTCTTCCAGCAGGCGTGTGTGGTAACGAATCAACTAGAAAAATACCTTGCAAAGAAAATTGCTTTGTGCGTTTTTGCAAATCAGTTGGAGTCATGCTGGTATAGATTATGCATTTAGCATTTAGCATTTAGCATTTAGCACTATGCACTATGCACTATGCAATTAAGCTATTGGCACGCTTCGCAGTCTGGATCATCCAGCCGACACATTTTAAATGTCGCTGCAGCAGTAGCAAGCACTCCGGCTGTGGGAGCCACTGGCTCTGCCTTAATCTCCACAGCCCGTGACTCTTCCACCACAGCAGCAACTACCGGCTCTGGCACAGGTGTTGGCGCTGGTGTAGGTTCTGGCACAGGTGTTGGCGTAGGCGCTTCTGCCGCATGCATCGTTTCTTCCATAGATGTCGCTACTCCCACAGCCCCACGGGTGTGTGTTTTACCATGCGCTGCAGTATCTACTGTAGACTTCTCTACCTGTGAGACTGCAAGCGTTCGCAAATAATACGTAGTCTTTATACCCATGTCATAGGCATACAAGTATATGTCGTTTATTTCTTTCCCCGAATTACCGGAGTAGAAAATATTCAGCGACTGGCTCTGGTCAATCCACTTTCCACGATACGCCGCTGCACGAATTAACCACTTCGCGTCAATTTCAAACACTTGCTTGTACTTGTCTTTCAGCTCTTGAGGAATACCAGGAATGTTTTCTAGTTTACCGTCGTTGTACTTAATTTGGTCAAGAATATTATCATTCCACAAACCAATTCGTTTCAAATCTTCCACCAAATAGGTGTTTACCACCACGAAGTCTCCGGAAATATTCGCCTTTACATAGATGTTATTGTAGATTGGCTCAATCGAAGGAATTGCTCCAGAAATATTGGAGATAGTTGCTGTTGGAGCAATAGCCATACAGTTGGAGTTACGCATCCCGTGCTCGGCAACTGCGCTTCTGACAACACTCCAATCCATACTCTCTGTTCTAGGCACGGGGATAGTCGCCCCACGCTCTGCTTCCAAAAGCGCAATGGTGTCCACAGGGAAAATACCTCTGTCCCACTTAGAACCTCGGTAGCTCGCATATACCCCACGTTCTCGTGCTAAATTGGCACTTGCCAAAATAGCGTGGTAGGAAATTGCTTCCATGCTCTTGTCTGCAAAATCAATCATCGTTTCCGAGTCAAACGGAATATTCATCTGGTACAGCGCATCGTGGAAACCCATGACACCCAAACCAACTGGGCGGTGCTTCATGTTAGAAGCTTTCGCCTCGTCCGTTGGGTAGAAGTTAATGTCAATCACATTGTCCAACATGCGCATACCAATAGTCACTGTAAACGCCAGCTTCTGCATGTCCAACACACCGTTAGTAATATGCCGAGCCAAGTTAACCGAACCCAAATTACACACTGCAGTTTCTTCTGCAGAGGTGTTTAAAGTAATTTCCGTGCACAAATTAGAACTGTGCACGACTCCCACGTGGTCCTGTGGCGAGCGAATGTTGCTTGGGTCTTTAAAGGTAACCCATGGGTGTCCTGTTTCAAACAACATGGTCAACATTTTGCGCCACAAATCGCGAGCGCGCATTTGCTTGAACAATCGAAGTTCGCCAGCTTTCCCTTTGGCTTCGTACTGCACAAAGCGCTTTTCAAACTGCTTACCAAAAATATGGTGCAAATCTGGTACTTCGTCTGGGCTAAACAAGGACCACATACCGTCTTCTTTGACCCGCTTCATAAACAAGTCTGGGATCCAGTTGGCAATGTTCATGTCATGGGTACGGCGACGTTCGTCCCCTGTGTTTTTGCGTAGTTCCAAAAAGCTTTCAATATCGTAGTGCCATGTTTCTAAGTACGCACACGTCGCACCACGACGACGACCAGAACGATTAATAGCTACCGTTGTATCGTTCGCTATTTTCAAGAATGGGATAACCCCTTGGCTTTCCACCCCTGTGCGTTTAATCAGTGCGCCTGTGCCACGCAAGTTATTCCAGTCATTGGCAACGCCACCCGCCCATTTAGACAGTTGGGCGTTGTCACCTAAACATTTAAAAATATGGTGCAAATCATCTTCCACTGTGGTCAAGTAACAAGAGCTCAGTTGTGGGTGCACAGTCCCTGCATGGAACAACGTTGGCGAAGATGGCACAAAGTGCAAGGTAGAAATAATCGAGTAAAACTCTAAAGCGCGCGCTTCTCGTTCCTTTTCTTCCAACGCTACCCCCATAGCAATACGCATCCAAAACATTTGTGGTGTTTCTAGAAGCTGCTTTGTTTCTGGGTTTTTGACCAAGTACCTATCTTGCAATGTCTGAACACTCAAGTAATTCAAAATGCCGTCGCGCTTCATAGACAACTCACCTGCCATGCGACCCAAGTCAAACAATAGAATTTTTGGATCTAGCCTGCCAATAGACACTCCATATTGCACATTGCGCACAAATGCCTCACGAAGCTGTGTTTCGAGGTTCGAAAAATCTATCCGGTCATGCCCAATTACATCTTTGTATATCTCATTCAGCAACGCTTGCGCAGCCACAAAAGAGTATCCAGGATCTTTTTCAATGTACGACCGGAGCACCATGATCAGTGTGCGGGCGATCTCTTTGGTTGGAATTTCCTCATAAATTTCCCGACGCAACTGCTGTAGTACCTTATCTACAGCAACTACCCCTGCGTAGCTACCCAAAATCTTTTCAAGACTGGCACGAACTTTTGCTTCCGAATATACCTCTCGAGCGCCGGAACGTTTTACCACCATAATACCCTGCTCTTCTATTTTCCTCTGCACTGCTTCTTTCTTTGCTTCGCGAATTTTGGTGTGCTGGTAACGGTAAATAATGTACTCTTTCGCAACGTCAAATAAGTTCTCAGCCATTAAGTGCATCTCGACAATATTCTGCACGTCTTCTACGCTAGGAACTTTATCTACAAACAAACGACCCAACTCTGCAACCACCCCTTCAGTTAATGTTTGCGCCAACTCTGGATTCTGCTGTCCTCTGGTTTGCACGTACGCTTTCAGTATTGCGTGTTGGATTTTCGCAGGATCAAACGGCACGACATCACCACTTCGCTTTTTGACTTCCGTGATATTGGTATACATACAGGTATTAGTTAGATTTTTCTGTTACTTCGTTACAGTTTTTGTATTGCTGCTTTGAACTCGGCAATGTCTTCAAATTGTCTGTACACACTGGCAAACCGTATGTACGCAACTTTATCCACTGCTTTTATTGCCTTCATGACTATCTCGCCAATAGTACTACTGGCAATCTCCCCCGATACAGATTGAATTTGAATTTCTCGCTCTATTGCAGAGAGAAGTCGCTTTACCGCAGCAGCATCGGTATCGCGCTTTTCAAACGCTCGAGTAATCCCCCGCTCAAGCTTATCTCGAGCATAGACTTGCCGTGCACCAGTTCGCTTTACCACCGTCAGATCCAAAATTTCTATCTGTTCGTAAGTGGAAAAACGAAACTTGCACGAATCGCACTCACGTCGCCTGCGAATTGCCGCGCTTTCTTCCACTGGTCTGGAATCAACGACACTTGTCTCCGAATTGTCACACCGCGGACACCTCATAGGCGTTGTGTTTTTAGTTTATTTTTCATGTAGCACTAAATATAGTGTTCGCAAAGTGATTATATAACTATATCTGGTAGCCAACAACGATAGGATTTATTGCGGTTTTGAATTTTATCCACACCAAAATCGCCCAGCGTACACCCGCTAGAACACACGACCGAAACCTCGTCAAATAAAAAAGACTGCGGCGGCCTCACAAGCGCAAAACGCTCATAAAAACCTACACAGTCTAAACTGACAACCCAACACTAGTGGGCAACAGGCTTGGTATATGCCGTCAAATAACTACTCAACACTGCTTTCAACTCTTCTACCGTACTTATGCGGTTAATCTCATCCGCAGTCATCAGAGACATAAGTTTCCCTGACTCCCGAATAAACACCGCAGGAAACGCCGAACCCAGATAGTCAGGATAGAGACGCATAAACTCGTCTTTGTGAAAAAATGATATGCGAAATGGCAAAGATGCCAAATACGTTTTCCACTCATTTTTCATAGTCACCGGACCGTAGGTTACTCGACACAGGTTACATTGGTATGTATCCGGAGATAACAACTTATGAAAAAAATCTATAGTCACTGCAAATACAGTCGCGTTTGCATTATATACAAAAATAAGCTCTGCTTGTTCTATTGATTCCATATACTTAGCATATCACAATCCACCTATTACCCTCGATACAAAAAGCCTCGACCGAAGTCGAGGCTTTGTATATCAGTGAGGATTGTACTATGCAGCGAGCATGAATTTGCGTCGAGCAACTGCAGCAACTGCAGTCAGCAAACCAGCAAACCCAATACCACCCAACAAATCATTTGCACCACCAGTTTTTGGAGGAGTATATGGAGTTGGAGGGTTAATCAACACAGTAACGGTATTTCCGAATGTGTTAATCATTTGGTAGCTAATACTGGAAGACAAGTAGTACTTCACACGAACTTGGAATGTTTTCGAAACAGTACCATTTGCAGGGATGGTCATGGCTGGATAGCTCAAAACCTTACCGTTTAAAGTACCGCCGTTGAGCTGCACAGTATCTGCCAAAGGCAAGATACCAGACAGATCATCGCTAATTACATAGTTCAAAGCATCTACATTTCCGGTATTACGGACTGTCAATGTGTACGTAATAAAGTCTTCACGGCTAGCTGGGTTCACGGTAGCATCAACACCTTTGGTGTTGTTGTACGCAGTCTTAGAAAGACTGAGGTTAACTGCGCCAGCGCTGCTGGTCATACAAGCAGTATCAGAAATACTTGCTGCATTTGCACCAGAAGCAGTTGCAGTGTTACACACAGTAACTGCGCTTGGCATGGAAGCAGCTGCAGTATAGAGGTACCCAAGGGTAATCTCTTGACCCGCTGCCAAAGTACCACCGAAATTAACGCCACCGGAAGTCAACTGGCCACTAAATGGAACAGAAGCATTCAAATTACGTAGATCTGTCAGGATACCAGATTGGTTCACAAAATCGTTCAAAGCAACAGACGTAGCTGCAATACTTCCTGTATTGCGAATGCGGATCTGGTACTCAAGCACATCACCTGCACGTACACCGCTCAAGTTTTCCGCAAATGTACCATTTTGAGTAACATTTCGCACTAACTTGTTTACTGCAAGAGTGGTCGTAGAAGGTTGTGGCTGGTTTACATTTACGTTACAAGTAACTTGTGCACCACCAGAAGTAACCACTACTGTTTTCGCTCCAGTAGAGTTGTACACCACTGAAACGGCCTTGTTGTTGTCTACCAGCTGTGCAGAACTTGCGCCTGCTGCTGTAAAGACATAAGACCCATTTCCACCAGTTGCAGACACGGTTGCTGCTTGGTTCACGTTCACAGTCTGGTTAACTGGAGTACACACCAATGCTGGAGTAGGTGTTGGAGTTGGGGTTGGCGTAGGAGTAGGTGTAGGTGTAGGTGTTGGAGTTGGGGTTGGCGTAGGAGTAGGTGTAGGTGTAGGGTTTACTCCGATAAAACAGTTCACTTTAGCGCCACCAGAAGACACAGAAACTGACTTAGCTCCAGGGGTAGCATAGGTTACGGTCACGCCGCGGTTTGCATTTACTAACTGTGCAGTGGTTGCATCAGGAGTGGTAAACACATATGCACCATTTCCACCAGTCGCAGACACGGTTGCTGCTTGGTTCACGTTCACAGTCTGGTTAACTGGAGTACACACCAATGCTGGAGTAGGTGTTGGAGTTGGTGTAGGTGTTGGACTAGGTGTAGGAGTAGGAGTCGGAGTTGGCTCTGGCACATTAAAGTTACAAGTTACCGAACTGCCAGCATACCCAGGTTGCTGAAAAGTTTCAGCGCTTGCTGTCCAATTCGCTGGAGGGGTTGTACCAGTAAACATGTACATAGAAGTCGTACCTGTTCCAGGACCTTCGACTGCATATGGAGGCCATGGCACGTGCAATTTTACTTGCGTTGCTGGACCTGTTTGCTGCCTACCAGTCACACTAAAGGACCAACCAAAAACTTCTCCAAAAGAGTTGGTTTTTGGCTCTGCGTTACAGGTAATGCTCACACCAATAATGCTACCAGTAGAACCGGTAGAGTTTGATGTAGTTCCTGCCTGTGTCAGGGAGTTTGTTGGACCGAGCAAAGCGCTCAGGACCAAAACCAAGGCTAGTGCAAGCCCTTGGACGACCCTTGTTCGAGAAAATACTGTCATACGAGTAATTACTTACTTAATTAGTTACGTTTAGCTACTTCTGTCATTTTGCTAAGAAAATCTCACATTCCGAAAAGCTGGAAAACCTTTTAAATAAGCGATTTTCATAGCAAATGACAATTTATTGTACAGTATTATCACATAAAAGTCAATATATCTTGCACAGAGAAGGTTGCGAAACAATGTCTGAATGTACTCCAAAAAAGTCTCCCCTACCGAAGGCAGGGAAGACTCATACAGACTACATGAACACTTGTTTTAAATTATAGACGCCTACAAAGTCATTACTGCTCAGGATTGAGCCGAGAAGGTACAATTGTAAACAGAAAAGTGCGCTCTACGGTTTGAGTTCTATCACTCAAAGCTGCACGAATTTTATATGTACCAGAGTACGGCATGGATGGTGCAAGCAAACACCCAGCAAATGCCCCCGTCCTGCTTAAACGCATACAATCCAGCGCAGGATACGTTGGGTTTGGCTGTAACTCTTTTGAAAACTTCCATGCATACGGCCCAACACCACCGGTAAAAGTAAGCTGATGGTAATATGATTCCCCTACCCTGCCGGAAGGAAGTGTATCTGAACCAGTAATCACCAAGCGCCCACCAACATTCTCTGGGTTGATTGTATATGCGTGTAAAGACGTCGTGCTTTGCCCAGCGGCGTCAGTTACTTTTACTCCCACCTGAAATGTCCCTGCGATGCTCAATGGTGTACCAGAAATAGATGTGAATTGACCGTTGGGCAACAGCGCGACTGAACAACAGGGGTACCAGTCAGCAGTAGCGGCAGAGTCTACCTCCCAAGTATATGGAGCAGTTCCCCCGACAGCAGCAAAAGTATATGCATACGCTTTACCAATCTTACCGTCTGGCAAGACGCGTGGGGATGTAATTGCTAGTTTTTGAGTAGTTCCGCAATCAGTTTGTCCCCGCTTCGGAAGACACACCACTGGACTTTTCGAATTTATCTCAGCCGCATGCGAAGCCATAAAGGCCGGCTTTTTACCAAAGAGCACAGCGAGCACCAGAATGGTAACTACTATTCCAGCACCGTATGCGATTGCCACAAGAGCAACATCTGCGTGTTTAATTTTTTTCATTTTTTTCGTAAACAATTATTATCAGTATATCACGACCAACCTACAACCCATAAGCAATCAACCCCCCGTACCAATTTTGTGCAAAATACGATACACTGAACTATAAGTGGCTAAAGGCATGAGAAGTACGACACACAAAGCAACTGTAAAATACCACAAAGCAAAAAGATACAACTCCAGCATTTTTCGCTGGTTACTTTTTGGCATTACTACTGGAGTTGCTTGCGTCGTGTTCGTTGTACTAACAATAGTGCTCATATACACATTTATATATGCAGCAGTCGCCCCCGATATCCATAACTTTCTAGAAAATCGGTCAGCCGAGTCTACCAAAATTTACGCAAGCGATGGCTCGTTACTCTATGAAATATACAAAGAGGAGAAACGAACATCTGTCCCCCTCTCCGAAGTATCGGAGCACTTTCAGCACGCCATCTTAGCAGCAGAAGACCGAGATTTCTACGAGCACCCAGGAGTATCGTTCACGTCTATACTTCGTGCTGGCCTTTTGAATATTGCCGCACCAGAACAACTTTCGGGTGGAAGCACTATCACACAGCAGCTGGTCAAAAATAGCATCCTGACACCTGAAAAATCGGTATATCGAAAAATTGCAGAAGCTATATGGGCCCGAGAGTTGGAGAAAAACCTCACCAAAGACCAAATTCTCGAAGCATACATAAACGATATTTCTTTTGGCAGAAACACGGCAGGGGTAGAAGCAGCTAGCCGTGCGTATTTTAACAAACCCGCACTTGCGCTCACCGTTGCCGAAAGCGCTTACTTAGCTGCAATCCCTAATGCCCCAAGCCTCCTCCGCCCTGAAAAGGCCAACACGGAAGCTTTGGAGGAACGAAAGCGCTACGTTCTCGAAGGCATGCACCAAAGCGGGCATATAACAAGAGAGCAAATGCAAGCTGCAAATGAAGCAGCCGTAAGCTTTTCAGAAATTTCAGACACGATCAAAGCGCCCTATTTTGTCCTCTGGTTAAAACAAGAACTGCTCAAAACCTACGGCGAAACAAAAGTATACGACGAAGGACTGTCGGTATACACCACACTTGACCCAAAACTCCAAGCCTTAGCAGAACAAACTGTAGCCACATACGCAGCGAAAAATGCGAAAGCGTACAGATCACATAATGCCGCGCTTGTTGCAATTAACCCAAAGACCGGTGGCATTCTTGCTATGGTCGGCGGGAAGGACTTTACTGGCAATTCCGAACCCGATGGGTGTACTGCTGGAAAAAATTGCGTATTCGAACCAAATACGAACGTCGCAACTGCACTGAGACAAGTTGGTAGCAGCTTTAAACCATATGTCTACGTCACCGCATTTGGTGAAGAGTTTAAATACACTCCGGCAACCATTATCTCAGACCGGTCTCGAAACTTCAGCGCCCCTGGAGCACCTGCATACGTGCCACAAAATTATACAGGTCAACAATTTGGCAACGTCCCTATCCGCAAAGCTCTTGCAGGAAGTCTAAACATTGCCGCTGTAAACACGCTCTCACAAATTGGCCCGGAAGCTGTCATACAAAATTTGCGGGCCTTGGGCGTTACCGCACCTCTTGAAAATTGCGGACTGGCTTTAGCGCTCGGAAGCTGTGAAATGTCTCTACTGGAACACACTTCTGGTTTTGCTACCATAGCCAACATGGGTAAACGCAATCCGGTCACAGGCGTCGAACGCATACTCGGCAGGAATGGCAAGCTCGTGATGCAAAATTCTCCAGACAACGCACAAGTACTCAACGCTCAAGCCAGCTATGAGCTTATCGACATACTCACCGACAACCAAGCCCGTTCATATATCTTTGGTAAAAACAATCCACTCACTTTACCAGACCGACTTGTTGCAGCAAAAACAGGAACCACCCAAAACTGGAAAGATGGATGGACTGTTGGCTTTACCCCATCTCTTGCAGTGGGTGTCTGGACTGGCAACAACGATGGGAAATTACCGAAAGCAGGTAGCGACGCCGTTGTGACCGCAGCGCCTCTTTGGCATGCATTTATGGAAGCTGCGCTCGCCGGCACAGAACCCGAGCAATTTACCGAGCCAGATGGCATTACTCGTTTAACGGTTAACCCAAGCACAGGTAAAGTGCTCACCGCAAAAAATGCAAAAGGCAAACAAGAAGTGTTTGCGAGTTATGCCATCCCCTATGAAAGCTTCCAGTTACCAACCCGTAAAATAAAAAAGCCGGTAGTAGTGAAGAAACCAAACTACAACGACTTACTCGAAAGCGGCGAAGAGTCTACGGTGATTCTTGAACCGTGGGAAAACGACACGGTCACCACCACACCATTTAGTGTCAAAGTATACACTGGCACCAGCACCGCCGAAACAACCGTAGAATTACTTCTCGATGGCAAAGTCATCGCCAAAAGTAGCGAAGCCCCATTTTTATTTACCATTTCTGATCTACTTACCAATGGTACTCATACTTTAACCGCAAAAGCAGTGCATTTTGGCTTGCTCGAAAGCAGCCAAACTATTCAGTTTAAAACCTTATTTAACCCAGCACCAGTCTCACCAAGAGGCACTCAGTAGTACACATGTTAGAGATGGCAGGACCAACTGGTGCGTACTTTATTTCTGGATTGGTACCCACTTCACTGCATTCAGTTTGTCTGCAGATACTGCAGAAATCCATACCTGACCAGGTTGCAACACTACTGGCTTCCCAGTGCTATCTATATACTGCGCCACCTCACCAGCCTTACGAACCCACGTACCTTTGGTGACCATGCCACTTTGAAAAATATATGCTTCACCCGTACCAGTAACTTGTATATCTACTCGACCTTTATCGTCCCCCGCTACCTCTGTTACATCCACTTCTTCCACAATTACGGTGCGTGGCGAAACTATTTTTTGAGTTAGCGCATCAATATCTTTTTTCCCTGCTATATATCTGTCATAAGAATTTGTTTGCGTGTTATACACAAAGGTAACCGCAAAAGCAGGTAAAGAAAAATCAATCCGTACTTCACGAGTCGACTCCCCTGTGGTCACTGCCTGATCTGAAAAAGTAAATGCATTTGCTACATACGCGCCCCTTGCTTTGGCTTCTCGTATACTTGCTAATTTTGCATAAGCATTGTGCGGAGCTGTCCGAGTGGTGACACGAGTAAATAAATCGGCAGAGTAAAACTCATTCACATCCACCAATTTTTTATATTTTCCTGCACTGAGTTGGTCGAGCACTTCAGGACTTCCACCCACATGGGCATATACCCCACCAAAACCATTGGCAACGGTAGCAAAATAATCTCGCGCTGACCGTACTGGGCCAACCAGCTCATTGCCATCTTGGAAGAGTGCCACATAGCGAGTGATCCCGCCTTCTGCTTCTGCTTCCCAAACCACCTCTGCACTTCCTAAACCGCTCTGCGGACGCGCATCTGGGTGATTTTCTATCATTACCGCAATCGGTACTCGCTCGGCGATTTCTGGCGCCACCATCCGACCAGACAACGTTGCGCTTGTCGGCGCCTGCTTCACTTCTTCTGTTTTATTGACACCGGCTTGCTGTATCGCTGGAACCCGCAATACCCGAAACGCAACCAAGCCAGCACTACCAAGGACGATAATCCCGCAAATTACATATATGCGCGTAGAAGATATATTCATAAGGTTTATGGAATCAATAACATACCATCGCCAAAGGAAAACAATCTCATTTTTTGGCGTATAGCTTCTGTATACAAAGTAAATAATTCTTGTTTGCCGGTATATGCCGCTACCAACATAAGCAAGCTCGATTCAGGAACATGAAAGTTAGTCACCATTCCACTCACAAATTGGAACTGAAACGGTGGGTAAATAAAGAGCGTTGTGTCCCCTTGTAACTCTTGTAATTGCCCATCCCTTGCAGCAGACTCCAAGGTTCGAACGACGGTAGTCCCCACAGCAATTATCGGTCTTCCTTCGCGTTTATATGCCATAAGCCTTTCAGCTACATCTGGAGCAATTTCATAATGCTCAGCATGCAGCGAGCCTGTTTCCAACTGGGCTGCACCCACAGGTGCAAACGTACCCAATCCCACATGCAATGTCACTTTTTCTACCCCAAACCCCTGCTGCTCTAACTGGGCTAGTAACGACTCGCTAAAGTGCAAGCTCGCAGTGGGCGCCGCCACTGAGCCCACATGTTTTGCTAACACACTCTGATACTCCGTCCGAAGCTCTGCTTCAGACAAGCGTGTCTGCTTAATATAGGGTGGAATAGGAGTTGTCCCATGGGTATATAAATAGTGTTCGAGTTCGACCAAAGGGAAACTTGGCACTACCAAATACCCTTTATCGAGACGCTCAGCAATCTGGAATGTTTCTGTTGTGGAAACTAACGTTACCACTTCTCCTACACGCAAAGGCCGATTTGCCAATACGCGCACACCAGCACCAGTTTTCCCCACGTACAGTAGTTCAACCAAACCACCCGTGCTCTTCTGCACCATAAACCGAGCAGGAAGTACTTTGGTTTCATTAAACACCAGCACCGCTCCCGCTGGTAAAAAATCTCCAATATGCGCAAATGTAGAAAACTGTGTGTGCTGAGTACTCTTTGTGTACACCAGTAATCGAGCACTTTCCCGTGGCGAAGCAGGCTCTGTTGCTAAAAGCTCAGGAGGATACGTATATGCGTATTCACTTGGGTGTGGCGGCAGATTTTGCATACCTAGTATTGTGCAGCAGACCACGCAACTGGGTAAATAACCACAGCATGCGTCCCACGCACTAAGATAACCGCACGGAGCGCAGCAACTTCACCTTGCACCCGAGCGCTGAGCTTGTAAGAATCAGCATACATATCCTTTGCCAAAAATTCCGCCGCAGCTGCAGCGCGTGTTCGCATTCCTTCTAAGGCGACAGAAAAAGACAGCCGCTGGACATCTGGCAATTGAGCAGATACTGCTGCATATTCTGCTGTCACAGTTGCTACATCAGCGCGCATAGCCGCGAGCTGTTCATCAACGCCTTTCACTAAGTTTTGTTTATCTGTACCACCACGCAACACAGAACCGAGGCGAACCAATTCAGTATCCAGCTCTTGTGCTCGTTTTGCAAACACAGTCAGGCTAGGTGCGTTTGCAACAGCAGTTTGTTGCTGCAAGAGCGCAGAGAATGCTTGCGTGTACCCCCGCACTAGACCAAGACTTTTCGCTGCTAAAACATATGCCGGTTTTGCCTCGCTCTCGTTTGAAGCACCAATAAGCGAATCTTGCACCCTCGCATATGTAGCAGCTTCTGCTTTCAGCGCTCCTGCTAACTGCCAATCTTCCCCACTATCGTATGCTTGTAAAATCTCTCTATAGCGACTTTCTAACTGCTGCGCCAACTGCTCACTTTTACCCGCACGAGTCAGTCTGACCCATGTTTGCACTGGCTCTGTAACAAAAACTTTTACACTGTATACCAAGCTCCCCGGCCGAGCTTTTTTAGATACAGGTATAGTAACCACCCACAAAAGAATAACTACTACCAATATAAGACGAATGATTTTAAACATGGTTTATTTCAAAAAATCTTTCCTAAATAACGCCATCGAAAACATGGTATGCCAAGCGCCTCTCAGCCATACCTCTTCCCTCATTCTACCCTCAACTTTAAATCCTAGTTTTTTATACAGTGCTATAGCAGCTCGATTTTCCTTAATGACACCTAGATTAACCTTATGTAAATCCAATTTTGTAAATGCGTACTGCAAAAGCCACTCCAACGCTTGCTCCCCATAACCCTTACCCCTAAAAGCATTTTCACCAATCGCAATAAAGATATCGGCATTTTTATTTTTTCGGTTTATATTTGACAATCCCATAAACCCAATCGATACCTTATCGGAACAGATTGTAAAGAAAATTTTTTGCTTATTTTTGCGATAGTCTTCAAACCATTTTAGCTGCGCCTTTAGTGTGGTACGCTTCATCGGCTCTTCACCAATGTATGCTGAAACCAATGGATTATTCAGCCATTTTACGCGTAAGGGTACATCTTTTATAGTGTGTGGTTTTATTACAAGCATACAAATAATAAGCCTAGCTATATCATACCATTCAATACCTCGTACTACTACTCCAGATACAGCTCTTTATTTCGTAGACGCACCAGCGCCATATGTACTGCTTGCTCAGAATAGTGTATACGAGTAACTACCCCATGTGTTAAAAAACCAACCATACCTAAATCCTTACGGAAACTTTCGTCTGCTGCATAGCCCAGCTCAACCGCCGCGACAGCAACTTCTTTACCTTCTCGCAAAAGCTTTCGCGTGAGCTGCTGTGGATACTCAAAACTACTAGACAGGCCAATATAAAAATCAGTACCGTCAAAGAGAGCACAGGCAGTTGTATCAAAATAACTCTCCCTACCAGCCGGTACCGTAAAAATACCTGTCTCTAAACCCACGCCAAAATCAGCACCTACAGCTTGCATTGCGCCTTGCGCTCTATTCTTCGCCCCTAACATTATTTCTTCGAGCGACTTTGGCTGTGCAGCCACCCAGGCCCCACAACACAAGACCCTACAAGCACATGCTCGTATTCTGGGTATCGCGCAAGGCAATTCTTAACTGCTAGAATTTTCCCTTCGTTTGTAGTCCCTATAGCAATACGCGTATATAGTACACCCCCCATGGCTACACAAAGCCATACACTTTATAACCCCACAGCAACCTTTGGTCGGGATACTGGGAATTGAACCCAGTCTACGCCCACCCCATGGGCGCGTACTACCGGTATACGATATCCCGATACCCAAAGGACGCTGTAAGAAAACCCAAAACTCTCAGCACTAAACCCTAACAGTTAACTCCTAACTTCCTACCCCCTCTCATTCTTCTACCTCTTTATTCTTTCTCGCAACTCGTTACTAGCCACTAGCTGCTTCTTCCCTACACCACAAAATAAGGACCATCAGGATTGCTCGCCTGAAGTTTTGCCTGCTTTTGCTCTGCCATTTTATCAATAATATCTTGTAGGTCTTCGTCACTAAAGAACTCAATGGTGATTTTACCACCACGACCTTGGCGTTGTACTTTTACTTGTGCCCCCAAACGACTTCGCAATTCTGTTTCAATTGCCATGAGCTTAGGGTCTGGTGCCGCCGCATCCACCGAACGCTTCTGGGAAAACTCTCGAGCTTTTGCTTCTACTTGTCGAACATTCAAATTCTGGTCCAAGATAGCACGGAACAGAGCAAGTAATTTTTCTGGTTCTGCCACACTTAGTAGCGCCCGCGCATGCCCTTCGGTAATCCTATTTTCGATTACTGCTCGCTGCACTTCTACTGGCAAGTTCAATAAGCGCAACGTATTCGCCACCGTTGGTCTGGACTTTCCAACCTTTTGCGCAACTTGTTCTTGGGTGAGACTAAACGTCTTAATAAGTCGGTCATATGCCCGCGCTTCTTCGATTGCGTTCAATTCACGACGCTGGATGTTTTCAATTAACGCTACCTCTAACTTAGTCTGGTCTTCAAGTTGTTTTTTTACAATGGCAGGCACAGTCACCATACCTGCTAAAATAGATGCCCGAAAACGACGTTCGCCAACCACTATCTCATATCCCGAAGGAGTCTCAGTCACCACCAACGGTTGGATTACCCCGTGCTCACGAATAGATTTTGCCAACTCTTTCAACCCTTCTGGATCAAAGATTTTTCGGGGCTGGTACG
>CAZZBG010000003.1:24105-25990 GCA_964652865.1 uncultured Candidatus Saccharibacteria bacterium | reverse complement strand
AACGCTTCCAATATCGCATCCTGCTTGCTTTTAGGATGAAACGAAAGCTCATCTTGCGTCACAATAATATGCCGCTCGTCTTTATGAATGCGCTTGCTTTGCCAACCACCCAACCATGCTTCTAAGCGAGCACCACCCATATACGCTATAACTTTTTCTATTACCGCTTGCATACCACGATTTTGAGGCACGTGTAAAACTGGAAAGTGCACATTCGGAAAAAACGCTTGCAACCATTCCCTGTTCACGTTTTGAAACTGGCGTATGTACACTTCTCCAAATAACGGTCGCAACTTGCAATACTCAGAAGCGGTATACCAATTGCGTCCTTCTTGCATGTGCTTGGTCCCTGCAAGATAATGGTTCAAACAAACTCTGCGAGCAATTTTGTTCCCGTACCGCCGAATTCCCAAAAAATGAAAAAATGCAGTTACTAACGTACGGGGTAACCACAACCACCGTGGATCAGTTATAACAAATAAATCAATATCGCTCCCTGCTTTGACCACGCCCAGCGCTTGGCTTCCTGCAAGACCTGCAGCCCGCACAAAAGGTATGACTGCACAAAGAGACACAAACCAGCGGATGCGCTTTTCCCGCCAAACGCCTTGCTGGTATCCCTTCCACCGCGCAAGCAGTATATCTTGGTTCGCAGACAACGTGTAATACCCGTAGCGCGTGACAACCCTTCCAGACCCCACCAACTTGTCTAACGCTTCCAAAACTGCTGCAAACTCCACTGTCACAGATAAACCTTTCGGAATATCTATAAGTTCTCCCCTTCCACCAACATGCGCCTCGAGTACATGTGGATCCTGAGCTAGATACCAAAACAACTCAAACTGAGTGAGTGCAGTACTTTGCAACGCAAAAAAAGATAACGTTTTTTCTATTCGTTCTTCTACAGTCATATACATTACAGCAACTACCTACACCACAATTACTTTTGGCACTGTGGGCAAAAACAAGCTGTCCTACCACCCATTTTCATGCTTTCTATCATACTACCACAGACTTTACATGCTTGTTTTTTCCTCCCGTACACAAAATGGTACTTACCCATACTTCCCCACGCACCATCGGTTCGCACAAAGTCGCCCACGCTCGACCCCTTGGTATGAATCCCCTGCCGCAATACTGGTCCAATAGCTTCAAAGATTCGTTGGAGCTCAGCAGTGGAGAGTGTAGACACGAGCCTTTCGGGGCGCACCCCTGCACAAAATAAAATTTCATCGCTATAGATATTCCCTATCCCAACCACCACAACAGGATCCATGAGCACTAATTTTATAGGGCTCTTGGCTCGCCTTTCTACCGCGCGGACAAACTGCTCACTTGTAAATGCCTTATCCAAAGGCTCAGGACCATAGTCTTGCAACTCTTGTATCTGGGCGACATCGACGTCTGCTACCAGTTTCAAATATCCAAACTGGCGCATGTCGTTAAAATACAACGTACTACCATCGGTAAACTGGAACACTACGTGAGTATGTTTACTAGGCAACTGTACCAGCGGTGCTGAAAGCTTGTTTAAAATTCTGTATTTGCTACCAGTCTTGGCACGCAAAGCAGGATCTTCAAAAATAAACTGCCCTGTCATCTTCAAATGCACAAACAACGTATGCGACCCAGACAGTTCGAATATAAGCAGCTTTGCTCTGCGCCGTACTGCTACAACTTGTGCCCCTTGCAGTGTTTTGGCAAACCGTGTGGCAATTGATTTTGAACCTACGCGCTTACTCCCCAAACCTTCTGGCCCGACAGCCACAAGCTTAAAAGACCGGACATCCACAGTATCTATGGTGCGTCCGGCAAGTTTTTTATGCAGCTCTCTAACTACGGTTTCGACTTCTGGTAATTCTGGCATAAATGTAGTGCCTAGTGC
>CAZZBG010000003.1:0-23852 GCA_964652865.1 uncultured Candidatus Saccharibacteria bacterium | reverse complement strand
GCTTAGTGCTTAGTGCTTAGTGCTTAGTGCTTAGTGCTTAGTGCTTAGTGCTTAGTGCTTAGGAAAATTATAGCGGGCTGAGCGAGACTGTCCAGTGGCTAGAAGGGATTGCGGATTACGAATTGCGTATTATGTATTGCATATTGCGGATTGCGGATTGCGTATTTTTCATTCAGCATTTTGCAATATACATCTCCGCTTTCTACTCTCCATTCTCTTTTTACTACTCTCTTCCGTTTGACGTTAAGACTTTAAGACGTGAAGACATGTTGCCTCCTACCCCCTAATCCCTAATTCCTAGCGCCTACCTCCTAGCACCCATCTCCTTTTCCCTGTACACTATACACATGACTTTTGAGCAATTTCTAAAATCTATCCCCCACAAGTTCAAGCCAGAAGAAGAGGCTCTTTTAGCCCGTGCCTTGGAGTTCGCCAGAGCCGCACATACTGGTCAAAAGCGTAAAAGTGGCGAAGATTACATTGTCCACCCGTACGAAGCAGCTATTTTGCTTGGGCAGATTTTTCCTGACGCCACAAGCCTTGCTGCAGTACTCTTGCACGACGTCCCCGAAGACACGGCCAAAACCCAAGCAGATGTGCTCGCGACATTCGGGGAAGATGTTGCACATTTAGTAGATGGCGTAACCAAGCTCGGCCACGTTCGTTTACGCAACAGCAAAGACCCACAATACGTCGAAACTTTGCGCAAAATGTTTATTGCGACAAGCAAAGACATTCGGGTCATGCTCATTAAACTTGCTGACCGTCTGCACAACATGCGGACACTGGAATTCCTCCCACCAGAAAAACAACTCAAGATTGCTACAGAAACACTCGAAGTGTACGCTCCAATCGCTGCTCGTTTGGGCATTAACTCATGGAAAGACGAACTAGAAGACCGCTCATTTGCCATCTTTGATCCAACAACATACGCCGAAACAAAAACCTTGCTCGACACCGTCCTGCAAGGAAGACAACACTCCTACAAGCAAATCGAAAAAAAGATTACCCACGTACTGAAAACCGAAGGGATTAAATTCGTAGACATATATGGGCGTACCAAACGTATTTATTCGTTCTACAAAAAACTACAAAAGTATAATGGAGACCCAAGTAACATTTACGATCTGATTGCTGTTCGGATTATTACCAAATCTACTGCTGACTGTTATGCAGCACTCGGTGCCGTACACCAATACTTCCAGCCGCTCCCAGGGCGTATTAAAGACTACATTGGCATGCCGAAGCCAAACGGCTACCAAAGCTTGCACACAACCGTGTTAGACGAGGATGGTAGTGTATTTGAAATCCAGTTCCGTACCGATTTAATGCACGAAGCTGCAGAGCGCGGTATTGCTGCGCACTGGTTCTACAGCGAGTCGGGTAAGCCAACGGCAAGTAGTAAAAAAGCTGCAGGTTGGGTCCAAGAACTCCAACGCTGGCAAGAAGAAGCAGCCAATTCAGATGACTTTGTCGAAAACCTAAAAATCGACTTCTTTAAAGACCGCATCTTTGTGCTCACCCCCCGAGGTGACGTCAAAGACTTGCCCAGTGGCGCCAGTGTTATTGACTTTGCGTTTTCCGTGCACTCTGACCTTGGGTACTACATGACCGGAGCAAAGATAAACAATAAAATGTCTAAGCTCACTGCAACACTCGAACAAGGTGATGTTGTCGAAATACTAAAAAGCAAACAGCCAGTAAAACTCTCGCGCGATTGGCTCGCTGCCGCTCGTACCAGTACCGCCAAGAACCGCATACGAGCGTACTTAATGGAGCACGACAAAGGCATCATGCAACGCGTACGGGAACTGAAACTTGCCGATATTGGCCTACCAACCTTCTTCCGTAAAAAATAACAACGACATAAAAAGGGTAACCCTTTCATGAGAAAGGGTTACCCTTTTTCTAACAGAGGATACTTATGGAAGAGTTTTGTGGGTGTACCCTGGAATGTGAGAAATAATTTCTGCAGGGGTAAACCACACCGCAATCTCTTGCTCAGCTTCTTCTGGAGAGGAAGAAGCGTGAATGAGATTGTAAATACCAATCTTTTTGTCGTCGGAATGCTTGAAAGACATGTGCGCGTAGTCACCACGAATGGTCCCTGGCGCAGCAGACTTCGGTTCTGTACCGCCCACCATTTTCCGAATGAGCTCAACAGCATCTATCCCTTCAAGGCATAGTGCGAGAATTGGACCTTCGGTCAGCATGGTAATCATCATGTCTCGCACATGCTGTCCGCGGCGGATTGCCAAATCTTCGGTATAATGTTTTTCTGCATGCTCTTTCGTAGCTTGCACCATCTTTACCCCAACAATTTTCAAACCAACACGCTCAAAGCGTTGTATAATCTCCCCGACTAAGCCACGATCGATTGCATCTGGCTTTAAAAGCACAAGACTTTGTTCCATATAAATTCGGTTACTTATTTGCAATAGTTACTGATTCAATTACCACTGGTTCTTTTGGTGGGCCGTCTTGTGAGCCAATAATCTCTACCCCACCAATCTTTTCTACTATGTCCATCCCTTTTACAACTTTACCAAATACGGTATATGCACCATCGAGCATTGGGAGAGGTTCTAACGCAATATAGAATTGACTACCAGATGAAGCGCGCTCTGGGTTTACCTGGTCCCCTGTTCGTGCCATTGCGATTGCCCCTTTGGTGTGCAGAAGTTTAATTTCTGCAGGAATGGTGTACCCTGGACCACCTGTGCCATTCCCTGCTGGGTCTCCACCTTGCACGACAAAGTCTTTGGCAATCCGGTGGAAGGTCAAACAGTTATAAAACCCACTCTCTGAAAGCTTCACAAAATTTTCTACTGTTTTTGGAGCTGCGTCGTCGTTTAATTCAATTTGGATTTCACCAAAATTTTTCACTTTCAGTGTGGCAACCTTATTTTTGAAGTCAACGGCCTTCCCTGCAAACGCATCTGGATTATAATCTCTCGTACATTCACCTGTTGTTGGTGTGTCCATAGCAATAGAATTATTTACTTCTTGTTTCGCTGTTTGGGTATTGGCGGTAGTATCTGTACCGGTAACACTTGCTTCTCCACGGAAGAATAAAGCGTAGGCAGCAACCGCCACAATTGCTACACCAACGACAACCATACTTATAACTGATTTATTCATATCTCACTGTTTATATGTGTAATTTTTGCTTATTTGTATGACAAGCCTGTGCGAATTGTAACATAAGTCCTTAGTTTTTGCTAGTTTTTACCCCAAGCAGCACACGCCGTTTTTGAACATACCACCACACAAGGGAGAAAGCACCAAATATGACACAGAGGGAAATCCCCGCCCCAAGCCCTGTTATAAGCACAGGGAGACTAGCGTGTGGAACAGCAGCACCTACATGCACGCACCATAAAAGGTATTGCACACACAGCCCAGTGACAAATGCAAAGCCTAAACCAACCACCGGCAACAAGGACAGGATTGCCAAAAACATTATCACTTCTATAACCGGCACCACAAACATATTGACGACAAGCGCCACCAAAGAAAAAGTACCAAAATGCCACACGGTCAAGGGCGCAGTCGCAATAATTGCACAGAGCGTACCAATGAATACAGATGGCACCAAAGAAGGTTCCCCCTGCCTACCAATAACCCACCCCTCTCGAATTTCCATACCCAAAACAATTGCAAGAGTCGCAGCCATGCTCAGTTGGAATCCAATATCCCAATACAGCAGCAATGGATTCTGCAACAACATACACCCTGCGCAGATGAGTACCGCATTTGGCGCTCGATACACCCGGCCAAAACCGAGTGCGCCCAAAACCAATGCACCCATCAACGCAGCTCGCACCACCGAAGCAGAAAACCCTGCAATAGCAACAAAGCATACAATACACAACGCCGACACCACTAATTGATACCTCCGCCCAATAAATCCCGCCAGACCACCCAACCAAAGAATAAAGATAGTAACGTTAAACCCAGAAACTGCTAACACATGACTTGTACCCGTAGCTACAAAATCCTCCATCACTGTCTCCGGAACTCCCCGCTTCGCTCCAATCAGAATACCGAGTACTATATTCCCCACCTGCGGATCATACCGCTCCAGTACTCGATCGTGTAACCATTGCTTCACCTCTGCCATTATTTTAAGAAAGCTTGCTCCACGCTTATGACCAAGCACAATGATTTTAGGATACCGCATAACTGCATACACCCCTTGTCGCTCCAAAAATCCTTGATAGTCAAACCCGTTAAAAGGTTCTGCCAACGCCAACGTACCCCGAACCACTACCGTATCTCCATAGAAAAACTTTGTTGCTCGCGTCGTTGTTACCAGCACTCGATCAGTAAACCCAGCTGGTTGCACGACTACTAATTGTGTTGACTCCCGCACATCCGGATCAACCACGACCTTCCCTACAAACTCCTGCGGCTGCCCGATGTACATCTCGATTTTTGACTCATGTTGCAGGGCATAGGTCACCCGCAGCCCACCCAGCGCAAAACCGAGCAAACTTACACCTGCGATATAGGCATACAAGTAACGACGGTACCTCACTGAACGACGACACAGCCCTATACATACCCCACATGCCGCAGTCAGCACCCACAGAGCTAGTACGGGAACATGCACCACCGAACCAAACAAAATACCAACACAAAACCATACAGAAATTGTGACCAACCATGTATGTGTCGTCATATAAAAACCTCGGCCAAAGGCCGAGGCGTATTATGTAGTACTTGTCAGAAGTGAAATGACTTCATCTTCATGCAATTCAACATTGGTTCTGGTTGCAAGTGTACGTAGCAATAATTTCGGAGACTGCTCCTGTGGCAGTAGCATGTACGGAATCCCTTTTTTCTCAGCGTATTTATATTGCTTTTCTAGCTTTGCTTCAGACAAGTATGGCTCCACAGCAACACCTTGCGTGCGAAGTCTTTGCACCAACGCAAATACTCGTGACGAAGGAACTCCCGCTACGGCTGCAACAACCACTTGTGTCCCCGAAGGCACTACCAAGAGCCCTTCAGCTTCTAAATACTCGTACAGTCTATCAACCCCGAGCGCACCCCCCACCGCAGGCACTGTCTCTGTGGTATACGTACTCAACAAACCGTCATACCGACCACCACCAGCAATACTGCCATACCCTTCTACACCAACCAGTGCACATTCAAATACAGTACCGGAGTAATAATCCAACCCCCGCGCAATACTTGGGTCAAATACTATTTTACTTACTGGCACACCCAGCTCTATTGCAGAATCTATAACTAAGCGCACCGCAGCACACACCTCGGCTGCACGAGGACTCACTTGCGCATATACCTCAAGTGCTGCTTCACCTGTGGGCGCAGACAGAATACTCGTAAGCATTTGCTGCATCTCTTCTGAAACATTTCGTTCAACTAACAATTGCTGCACTCCTGCAAGTCCAACTTTGTCGAGCTTATCAACACAACGAATAGCTGTTACCACTTCTTGTTCGTCTTCTGAAAGCAAGCCAAACAACTGACGACTATTCACTCGAAACAAGTAGTTCGTAACGCCAATATTTTCTAGAGTACTGGACAAACACGCAATGACTTCTGAGTCAGCAAATACTGAAGTTTCCCCAACAATATCTACATCGCATTGGTAAAATTCGCGCAGTCTACCTTTCTGAGTATTTTCTGCACGCCACACCGGAGCTATTTGATACCGTTTAAATGGCAAAGTCAACGCACCATAATTTTGTGCAACATAGCGCGCGAGTGGCACTGTTAAGTCGTAGCGCATTGCCACTTCTCTTCCCCCATTATCAACAAAGCTATACACCAACTTTTCTTCGTCGCCATACTTCCCCATCAATATCTCTTTATATTCAAGTGCTGGTGTAGAAAGCGGTGAAAACCCAAAAAGTTCAAACGTTTTCTGAATACGTCCAAAAAGCGCCTGCCGAGCTCGTTGCTCAGTAGCGGTGAAATCTCTAAATCCTTTCAGTGTTCGTGGTTCGATTTTCTCTTGCATAGTTCATTCCTTTATCCAGATAATACCACAGAACAAAGAGCAACCGCCAGTATCTACGTATGCATAAAAGCACTTTCGTTAAGGAAAGTGCTTTTATTATTTATAGAAAATGCAATTACTGCGGACGAACCGATATCGCATCCACCAAAATTCCCTGCCGATTTTCTGGACCTTGGCCTCGCAGCTCAAGTATGTCTGAGCCCGTACCAATCACGGCAAAGGTATATCGTTTCCACACCGGTTGTTTATCCTTCGTTCCGTCTGGTGAAACAGACCCTACGACTACCCCGTTCCACTTAATTTCTAATGCGTTTTCTACGGCTGGCGTTTTTGGTTGCGCTGCAACACTGAGAGAAATAATTAACTGACTCCCTGTTGTTGTTTGCAAAACTTGACTGAGCGTAGCTAAGCTTTGCCCAGCACCTGCTCTTCCTCCCAGATCAGCAGCATCCAATCGTACAAACTGTTGACCACTTGCCGCTTTCCAACCAGAAAACCCAGCCAAAAATTCCACACCAGCTTGCCGGACCGAGCGCTTTAGTTTCCCTACATCATTTGTCCAGCTCACTTGCCAGCCAAGCTCAGGCGTCCCATCTGTAACGAATTGTGAATTGGAGCGAATGATTGGATCTTCAAAATTACCATTGCGAACATACTCAAACCGCGCCCCTGAAATAGTCGTAGGCTCTACTACCCGATCTCGCTCAAGTGCAGTTACTTTTTCTGAAGCAGACGAAGTATTGTAGTGCAAGGAAGGTGGATTAACCATAAGACCCATAACCCCGTAGATGGCTAATCCAGCACCATAGGCAACCGCAATACCCCAGAGCACTTTATCTTTAGGTGAAGATGTTGATTTTGTGTTTGTTTGCTGCATACCGCTATATAAAAAGTGTAAAAAATTGGACCAGAACTATCTCTGTATTACTATACCACATCTGGAATGCGGAAAGTTTTTATTTTGTGAGTTTTCCCACGCACTAAAGCAACTTCTGATTTCGCACAACCATACAACTGTGCCACTATCTTTTGCACCGCAGCAGTCGCCCGCCCTTCCTGTGGCGGCTCTATCACATACACATGCAGCGTACCTGCTCGCACCATATGGCGCTGCTGCTTTGCATTCGGATGAACAATAACTTGTATAATCATCAAAATAAAAGTCATTGAGCAACCGCCCAATGACTTTTGTATTACTTCATTTTTCTACGAATAAATGCGGGTATATCTAATTCATCGTCCGCTTCTTGCACTTGTGCAGGACTTTCACTAATTGGAGTGAACTGCGGCCTACGAGGCTCGACACGCACCGGCGGCTCCACTGCTACCGGCTGTACAGGCGCTGCCTGCACCGGAGCTGGCTTGCGTTCTTCAACAGGCGCTGGCGTATGTGCTTGCGCCACTGCTTTTCGAGCGGTCTCGTCAAAACCAGTTGCAATAACGGTAATGCGAATTTCATCACCAATTTCTTCATCTATAACAGCACCAAACTTGACCCGAGCTTCTGGGTCAATACTCTTAGTAATAGCTTTTGCTGCTTCATCGATTTCGTACATACCTAACGACGACCCACCAGTCACATTAAACAACACCCCAGTAGCGCCATCAATCGAAAGCTCAAGCAAAGGAGAATTAACCGCCATGCGAGCTGCATCTTGTGCTCTATTTTCTCCACTCGCCCGTCCAATACCCATGAGTGCTGTTCCTGCGTCTTGCATTATACTTCGCACATCAGCAAAATCAGCGTTGACCACACCATGGCTCGTAATCAGATCCGAAATACCGGCAATACCTTGACGCAAGATATCGTCTACGGTACGAAACGAGTCGATAAGCGAAGTCTTTTTATCTATAATTTGTAAAATTCGATCGTTGTGAACAGAAATAATAGCGTCTACTTTATCTTTCAAATTTGCATACCCGATTTCTGCAACTTCTTTTCGCTTCAATCCTTCAAATGTGAATGGTTTGGTGACCACTGCCACAGTTAAAATACCGCGGTTCTTGGCTATCTCAGCAACTATAGGAGCCGCACCGGTCCCCGTACCGCCACCAAGACCGCAGGTAATAAATACCATGTCGGCATTGCTGATTACTTCTTCAATCTCTTCTTGTGATTCTTCTGCAGCTTGTCTTCCGACATCTGGGTTCATACCACTCCCGAGGCCCTTGGTAACACTTTTCCCAATGTGTACTTTTTTGTCTGCTGCATTGTTGTGAAGCGCTTGCGCATCTGTGTTTATCGAAACAAACTCCACACCGCGAATACCCAGCTGAATCATCCGATTCACCGCATTACCACCACCACCGCCAACACCCAATACTTTTATTCGAGCAAATGTCTCAATTTTCGGTTTCACTTCCATGGTCTTCTTCATACAAATACCAATACTATAAGATATACTAAATCATACCAGAAATTACCAAATTCGCATATATGACCGAGTAAAACCAGTCATTTTAAGGCAAAAATGACTTAAACCACCGAATCGCCTTCTGAGCAACAGGGTGTTCGAGCAACTTCCCTGCAGCAGAACCAGCCCCGTACCCTTGCCCGCCGTACGTATACGACCACAGCACGAGACCGCACACCACCGCAAAAGACGGATCTTCTACTTTATCGATTATAGTTGTTAAGCCCTGTAAGACTCCTACTTGTGCTGGTAAACGCAACGCTTGTTTTGCATATTGCACGATCCCTGGCATGTTGCTTGTACCACCAACCAACACCACCCCTGCAGGTAACTGGCCATCGCGATTTATTGCTTTTAGTTCACGATTCACATGTTCAAAAATTTCGGAAAGTCGAGCTTCTATAATATCTACTACGTCTGCACGCGCGACAGACTCCGACTCATTTTCGTCTATTTTAGATAAATCAATAGTTTGCTGCTCACCAATAGGTAAACTCCCAGCATACCCATACAATATTTTTACCCGCTCGGCAGTATCAATACTCGTCCGTAGTCCAATTGCTAAATCGTTGGTAATATGCAAACCGCCCAATGGCAAAACTGCCGTATGAAGCAATGTATTCTCTTCGTATACCGCAATACTGGTTGTACCAGCGCCGATATCAACCACCACAACACCCAACTCTTTTTGCTTCCGACTGAGTACTGCTTGTGCTGCTGCAAGCGGAGTGACTACTAACTCCCGAGCCGAAACGCCAGCCTGAGAACACACTCTTTGTAAATTTTTCAAAAGGGAGCTAGAGCCATGCACCATCGTTGTGTCCACTTCGAGACGCACACCACTCATGCCCAGAGGGTCTTTTATGCCCTCTTGTCCGTCCAACATAAACGCTTTTGGGATAACATGCAGCACTTCCCTATTTGGAGGTATGGACACAGCTTGGGCAGCATCCACCACCCGCACAATATCTGCTTCACTCACCTCGCCATCAGCCTTAGACACGGCAATAACCCCTTTCGAAGTCAAAGACACAATATGTTGTCCAGACACACTCACCACTGCTTCACTCACCGGAACAGCGGTCATACGCTCCAGCTTTTCTAGCGCGGTTGACAGTGCGGAGACTGCTTCATCAAGATCGGTTACTACCCCTCGTCGCAAACCTGCAGCTGGCACTGACACAGCACCAATAACCGCAAGCCTCTCTGCCTCTGCGTCTAACTTCGCTTGGACCACACGAACAGAATGAGTCCCAATATCAATCCCTGCTATGTATCTATCTTTTGCCATGCATTACATGAGCCACAGTGTGTGTGCATTACCTCTACACAACACAAACCATGGTTTACGCTTTTAATGTTTCTTTTACAATACGAGCGACAAGTGCCCCATCTGCAGCAGCGCCAAATCTGTCTTTTACTGCTTTAATAGCACTGCCCATATCTTTTGCAGACCAAGAATGCTGCGCCTGTAACTCCGCAATCGCTGCTTGAAGCTCCGCTTCTGTAGCTTGCTGGGGTAAGTATTTTTCTAGAATAGCAGCTTCCGCCAACTCTTGCTCTGCAAGCTCAGCTCGCCCACCCGACACAAACTCCGCAGCCGCTTCTTTTCTTCGTTTACACTCAGATTGAATAACACGCAAAACATCTTCTGAAGAAAGATCTCCGGAAGATGAAGCAATTTTTTCATTCTTCAAGCGCGCAACGAGCATCCGCAGCGTGCCCAGCGTTACTGCATCTCGTGCTTTCATTGCAGCAACTAAGTCAGCCTCTATATGAGCTATGTCCATATTTTTGTTTCACCTAAAATTGTAAGATCACCAGTACAAGTCAATAGTATAACTACACCAATACAGGTTCGTTATACTATTGTGTTGTCACATATCTTACCGACGACCAGTGCGCTTGGTAATTGGCTTCCCGAGTTTCTTCAACTCTTCGCGTATTGTGCGAAGTTGTGAACGACGACGGGCAGCGACACGCAACAAGTTGCGGCTTTTACCAGGCTCAAAAAATCGAGTCTTGCGGGCGCGAATCAAAATACCGCTCTGCTGTATCTTTCGATTAAAGCGTCTGAGCAAGCTTTCAAATGATTCACTTTCTTTACGTTTTACTTCTACCACATGACTTCACCTCACTCTCTACAAGATATGTCTAGGAGTGTTCTGGGCTGATGGAAAAACCATAGCCCTAGAACTAACTAGTGCTCCTAAATCTTCCTAAACTTTACCATAATTACGCACCTACGGTCAACAAACAGCCAGTAACGCAAAAACCAAGGCACAATGCCTTGGTCTAAAATTGAGAAATCCTTGCCTTATTCTGCCAGCTGTTTACCACCCAATACATGCAGATGGATATGTGGCACAATCTGACCACCTTCCCTGCCCACGTTAAACGAAAGACGGTATCCACTCTCCCCGACACCCAAATCGGTAGCCACCTGCTTACCAGTCAGTATCATCTTTCCCAAAAGTGGCCCATGCTCTGGTTTTGTATCGCCAATTGAGGGTATATGTTCTTTACTAATCACCAACACATGCACTGGTGCCTTCGGCAAGATATCTTGCACTACAACAACTTCTGCATCTTCATAATACGTCTTTGCCGGAATTTTATGCTCGACAATATTACAAAATACACAATCGTTTGCTTCCATAGTAATTGAGTTAGGGGCTATCCGCCGTCGCTAAAGCTATGGCGGACAAGTAAATTAGGAATTAGGAGTTAGGGTTACGACTAACAACTATAAGCTATCAGGTATAAGGTATAAGGTATAAGGTATAAGGTATAAGCTATCTACCAAGCCGCTTCTTTACTTCATCTACAATCTTATCATAGCTAAACACTTCTTGCATGCCGCTCTTCACATCTCGCAAAATAACCACTTCATCAACCGCTTCTTTCTGACCCATAATCAATGCGATAGGACTGTTTGCTTCTTGTGCGGCTTTGAGCTGATTTTTAACACCAGCATACCCAAAATAGTCGAACACTGTAACACCAGCTTCTACTAAATCTCTGAATAAACGCAGACTGCGCTTGGCAGCCAACTCTCCGAGTGGTACCAAATAGACCTCTGCGGGACGCCGTGCTAAAGTAGCTGGCGCAGTGCTTCTGTCTAAAAGCGCACGGTGCAACAACTGTAAACTACCATGCAATCCAAACGCATGAATGTTCTTTCCGCCCAATCGCTGTACAAATCCAGTATGCCCTTCCGCTTCTGCCACAACTGTCGCTACACCATCAATTTTTAACTTTAAGCTCACCACAGTCCCCACTGCCCCCTCCATACCTATAAGCAATGGATTCAGCTGGTATGGTATTTGCAATTCTTCGAGAGCTTCAAGTAGATTCGTAAATTGTTTTCGCGAGACTTCGTCCAAAAAGTCTAGTATCGTAGGCGCTTCGCTTAGTACCATTTGGCAATCTAATTTGGCACAGCGCAGTACTTCTCGTGGCTTCTCGGACAATAAATCACCGCACGAATCACATAAGTCATACCGCTTTCCTTTTAAGTAATCGCGCAGTGCTGCCTCATACGCTTCTTGGCTTGGCTTGCTTCCGCAGGTGTTCACTTCAAAAACCACATCGGTTAGAGACAGCGCAGAAAACAATTGCCACGCCGCGCCCAATACTTGGGCTTCAGTCAAATGGTTAAACGCACCCCACACTTCAAAACCAAATTCATAATCTGAAACCAACTCCTTTTGGCCAGCCATCAAGCACGAACCACTATATTGCCACTTTGTTAAGTGTGGCTCACCCATTTTTGCCTGCGCTAAAATGCGCAGTACAGAAGGCAGTAGCCCAACTCGCAATGCCAATTCACGTCCTGCTGCCGCCGCCAGAATGATTGCGTGGACCCGATGATGGCCTTCACCCAGCACTGCAGTGTACAGGCTCGGATCTTCAGCAATAGGCAACTCCACCCGAGTAAAGCCATATTGTGTTGCGTACTGCTCAACCGCCAATAAGAGTGCTTGCCATAATGGATCTTGGCTCGTCACTATATCCAAGCTTCCAGGAAGCCCAGGTGTTCGTTTGCTTATCGCTTGCGAAATGGTTTTTTTCTCTGCCATAGTGTATTCCTCGTTTATTCAGGGTACGTATAATGCGATGTAATCCCAAACAGCCGTAACGGTAGTACTCGTAACCACACCTTACCGATTATATTTGCTTTTGGCAACGGCCCCCAGACCCGCGAGTCACTACTTTGCAATCGATTATCTCCTAAGACATAGTACTGATTGGCAGCCAACTCAACTTCTTCTGAACGACCAAGGGTCACATTCTGATTTGGCAAATACTGTTCATCCAACAACAAGCCATTGGGGTGATCTGCATTTTTAATAGTCACCCGCCCTTGCGAGACAATTACTCTATCGCCCGGAACTCCAATAATTCGTTTGATAAAATACTGTTCAGGATCGATAGGGTACTTAAAAACAATCACATCTCCCCGCTCTGGTTCACCAAACCTATACGATAATTTTTCAACAATAAGATATTCTCGATTATGAAACGTTGGTACCATGGAAGATCCAGACACCACAAACGGTTCAGCGATAAATGGCCGAATGATTAGCCATACAAGGACAAACGCAATAAAAAAGATTTTAACAAGGTCCCAGATAAAAATTGCTATCGACCGAATAGTCGTAGTTACTTCTGCTTCCGACTCTTCTTTTGTTTCTTGCTCCGAATTTTGTTGGTTTTCAGTAGTCACAATATATTCTTTATACGTTATTTAGGTGCGAGTCAGACCTCTGTACAGTATGCACAAAAAATTGGTAGCCACTGCTGGATTCGAACCAGCGACCTCGCCGATGTGAACGGCGCGCTCTAACCAACTGAGCTAAGTGGCCACAACAGCACATGGCCACACTGTCGTACAGAGCCGAATGACTTAAGCAATACAAGACTTTTCTGATACGAGTCCCATACGAGTACACCAACTATACCATTTCCACCCTCTGATGCGCAAGATAGAAACAGGCCACAAAACCCCTTTTTTTTGCTATACTATAGAAGATGCATGCGCCAAGACTTGCGCCGACTACAGCAACGCATTTCTAGCCACAAAGAAGCAATGGACGAACACTTTTCAGGTACAAAATCAATGGACGCCGTGATCAAGCCAGCACCACGAGTTTCAGTCACGTACGGCGCTCCAAAAATAACGAAACGCAAACACTCTAAATGGCCTTGGGTCTTAGGGTTTCTTTTTCTTATGCTCGCAGGAGGTCTGTACGTTATTGTGCACACTGCTCAAAAATGGACCACTGACAGCTTTGTCGGGCAAAGCAGTAATATTTTCAGTAGTGCAAAAGATATTTTCTTAGGCACCACTGGTCAAGCTGATTTGCAAGGAGAAAAAGAAGGAGTAGTGCGAATACTCCTACTTGGTATTGGTGGCGAAGGTCATGATGGACCGTACCTCTCAGACACCATTATCCTCGCGCAGCTTACGTTGGCCACCAACGAAGTATCACTCACTGCGCTCCCCCGTGACTATCAAGTGCAACTCCCCGATGGTCTTGGACAAAGAAAAATTAATGCAGCTTTTGCCGAAGGGTTCAATAAAAATAAAAACTGGGAAGAAGCGGGCAGATTTGCCAGAGAAGTTGTCCAAACTGTATCAGGCCTCAACATCCCTTACTTTGCAGTGATTGATTTTCGTGGTTTTGAAAAAGCAATAGACCAAGTAGGCGGAGTAGATGTAGCAGTTGAGCGCACATTTACTGACTATAAATATCCAGATAATAACAATGGATATTTGCCACCTCAAACATTTACCGAAGGCATGCAACACTTGAATGGTGCCCGCGCTTTGATTTATGCCCGATCAAGACACGCAGCAGGACCAGAAGGAAGCGACTTTGCTCGTGGCATCCGGCAGCAAAAAATAATGCAAGCATTAAAACAAAAAGTATTCTCGCTTAACCTTGTTACAGACAGTGGACAAATCGCCCAACTCCTGCAAACATTTGCCGCACACTTTCACACCAACCTCACCCCTGGGCAGCTTGTACGCTTGGCAAAAATTGGCCAAGAAATTGAGCCTGGGAACATAATCTCCACAAGCCTCGACCCTGTTACGGGGCTTGTCTGCCCTGAAATAGCAGCGGAAAGTGGAGCTTACATACTTGTTCCCTGTGCTGGCAAGACAAAACAAGACATACAACAATTCTTCAAGAATGCACTTGCAATCGGCAAACTGAGCGAAGAGAAAAGTGTTGTATGGATTGCTACCAACGATCCAAAAACGACAACCTACCGCAGAATCAGCGCTCTCTTAGAACAAGCAGGACTCACCGTTTGGCCAATCGCCTATACTGACATACAACCTGAGCAGAGTGTGATTTACCAAGTCAACCCGAAACCAGCAACGACCGACTTTCTGAAAACTACCTTGAAAGCAAAAGAGGTCACGGTTGCTCCACCAAATATTCGCATCGACTCCAGTAGAAGTGATGTCATTGTCATACTCGGAGAAAATATCCCAGCAGAATTCAGCAAGCCACTTCCACTCAGCACACCGTCTCGCACCCAACCAACGCCCGAGCCAACAGCGACGCAGAATAACACCAACACAGACAACTAAAATCCGCATGGTCAGTTTGTCTTACTCATTAACACACACCCTTATGTCACTCCCCATCGTCGCACTTGTTGGTCTGCCCAATGCAGGAAAATCCACTCTCTTTAACAGAATAACTGGCCAACATATGGCAGTTACCTCAGAAGTCGCCGGTACCACCCGAGACCGTCAATACGCCACCGTGGCTTGGAACATGGGTGAGTTTAACTTGGAAGATACTGCTGGTCTTGCTTTTTTTACAGAACAAAATGAGCTCGAAGCTTCTGTGAAAAAACAAATCGATATCGCCACCAAAGAGGCTGATGTCCTTGTATTAGTCGTTGATGGGAAAACTGGTGTAGAAGCTCTCGACCGCGAAGTGCTCCTTACTTTTCGAAAAATTAAAAAGCCTGTGGTCGTCGCAGTAAATAAGCTGGACTCACCAAATAATTTAGAAAGCCTGAGCGCTCCTTTTTACAAATTAGGAATTAAAGCAATCTACCCAATCTCCAGTGTTACGGGAAGAGGCATTGGTGATTTGCTCGATCATATCGTTTCTCTACTCCCAAAGCCTGAAGCACCACAGCCAGCGGGACTCCCCGCCGTCGATACAGCTATCGCAGTGGCAATAGTCGGAAAACCAAACGTTGGGAAATCAAGTCTTTTTAACTCTATCCTCCAAGACGAACGAGTGGTTGTTTCAAATGTACCAGGGACCACCAGAACCGCTATAGACAGCGAGATAACCATCAACGACCAACTGTATACATTCATTGACACTGCTGGCTTAAAGAAAAAAGCACACAGACAAGAGCGCCCAGACCTCTACTCTGGATTTCAAACATATAAATCTATTCGCCGGAGTGATGTCTGTTTGTTTGTGCTGGACGCAGGCGAACCGGTTACCAGTCAAGACCAAGCAATAGCATCAGAAATACTTGACCAAGAAAAAGGGTGTATTATGCTGGTGAATAAAATCGACGCATACAAGGAACATCGGCAAGCGAAAGCAGCGAGCATTGCCCCTCAAAATGCATCGGAAGAAGAAACAACAGCAGCACTCCATGCCTACGTCAGTACACACTTCCCTTTCCTCTGGATGTGTCCCGTATTTTTTGTCTCTGCGAAAACAGGTGAAGGAATCCAAGAGGCACTCGCAGAGATTCGTGGTATTTACGACCGGAGACATAAAACGGTGCCAGCCGAGTCACTCAAAGGACTACTCGCAAAGTGGAAAAAGATCAGCCCACCGCGCCGTATGTTAGACCAAAAAGAACCAAAAGTGTTTTCACTCAGCCAAGTCGACACTAACCCTCCTCGCTTTGAGCTGCTGGTTAACCACACTCCTGCCATCTCTGAAAATTTCCGCAAAACAATTGAGAACGCAATTATTAAAGACCTCGACTATTGGGGCACACCTATTAAAGTCCGCTTAGTAAAAAAAGTGTAGTGCCGCGCACGAGAAAAAACCCTGCTATACTAGTAGTATGAAAGTGATTGTTGGCCTTGGTAACCCTGGAATGAAATACGCAAAAACCAGACACAACGTCGGGTTTTTAGCGTTAGACTTTTATCTTCGTGGCATGCAAACTATTTCCTGCTCGTCCCGATTCCACGGCCAAATCTGTGAAGTGCACTTTACCCTTTCCGGCAACCCTATTCCGGTAAAGACCTTTTTCATCAAACCACAAACGTACATGAATAATTCTGGAGATGCAGTTGCAGAAATTGTATCGTACTACAAGCTCCAACCAGAAACAGATTTGCTGATTGTGCACGATGAAATTGATCTAAAGTTTGGGTACTACAAAGCGGCGTTCGACTCAAGACCAGCTGGACACAACGGGGTAAAAAGCATTATCTCCACGCTCGGAACTCAAAAATTTCACCGGTTACGTATTGGAGTAGAGTCACGAAAGAGTCGCCTTGAGAGCCCTACGGATGAATACGTGCTAAGCTCATTCAGTACAGATGAGCTCGCCGCCCTCGAACGTGACGTATTTCCGAAAGCCGCACTCGTCATACAAGAATTTATTGCGTCATAAACGTATGCATGACGACACTCACATTACACGCAAACAAAAAACCCGAGTTTTCAACTCGGGTTTTTACTTTTTCTTACTACCCCACCTGCAAGTGAAAGGCAACAGACAATCGTCTATTAACCTTTACTCACCGCTAGTTGCAGGAGGTAGGAGGGATGACTCCTGCGTTCGCACTTACAAGCAGGGTGGTAAGAAATAGTGTTCGCTAAAACTATCTATATACCAATTATACGCTTTTTCACTCTATTTGTCAATATTCTTCTTTGCAACTATATTTGTACTTTCTATGCAAAACTCTTCAGACGCCCCCACGCACGCAAAAACAAATAATGCACTATTCCTGCATTGCACCAACTGCTTTATAGGATTTGGCCCAAAACGCCTCAGCCTACTCGAGCAATTTTTCCCTACTTGGGAGGAAGCTTTTCACGCCCCACTCTCTGCACTCCAAGCAGCAGGAATTCCTGAGCTAGTTGCCGAAAAATTCATACAGGCGCGCTCAACAATTCACCCTGAGGCAGAGCAAGAAAAGCTAGCCAAAGAAAATATTACACTCCTCACCCCAGATGAAGCTACGTGGCCACCCCTCTTACGCGAAATACCTACACCACCGCTGATACTCTATTACAAAGGAGCACCACCAGTACACCAGCTCTGCATAGCTGTCGTTGGGACACGGAATATTACTACCTATGGCAGAACCACCATACAGTTACTCATTCCCCCGCTCGCACGAGCTGGTATCTGCATTGTTTCCGGTATGGCATTTGGGGTTGATGCTGCCGCACACACTACCGCCTTACACAACCACACCCCAACCATCGCAGTGCTAGGATCTGGCTTGGATGAACTGAGTATATATCCAAAAGCACACTGCCTCCTCGCCAGCCAAATACTAGAAAATGGTGGTAGCCTACTCTCCGAGCACCCACCACGGACTCCTGCCTACAAACAAAACTTTATTGCACGAAATAGAATAATATCTGGTATGAGCCACGGTACACTTATCGTCGAATGTAGCGCGCAGAGTGGGTCACTCCTGACCGCACGATACGCCCTCGAGCAAAACAGAGATGTATACGCGGTCCCAGGGTCCATACACTCACCGCAAAGTCGAGGCACCAATGATTTACTAAAACAAGGAGCAATCCCTGTCACGGACGCGCAAGATATTCTGACTAACTTAGGAGTTACACCAAGAGTTGAAGCAGAACCATCACCAAACTACACACTCACTCAACTGGAAAAAGAAATTCTTGATATACTTACCAAGACACCGGTACATATTGATACACTCGTCACACAAACCAATCAGAGCGCGGCACTTATACACACCACTCTCAGCATGCTGGAGCTCAAAGGACTCGTAGAAAATATCGGCGCCAGTCAATACATACGTTCATAATAACCTTCATGCATACAACCCCCTATCGAACAATATTTTGGATAAGTGCGCTCGTCTTGAGTGTGATCATCGTGCTTGTACTGGAACAAAAAGATACACCGCCACTCGCTCCAGACAAAGACCTACTCAGCTACTACACCGAAGCCCAAAGTTTGCGCCAAGACATAGAGCGTTCGGTTACTTTTCTGGCTGTCGGCGACATCTCCCTCTCTCGAAATGTTGCTGCGGTCATTAAAAAAAAGAACGACCCACTCTACCCTTTCAGAAAAGTGGAGGCATTACTCCGCTCCACAGATTTTAATTTCGGCAATCTGGAAACACCTTTTTCACGCAGCGATGCGTTTACTGCTCAGAACACACTGGTATTTAACGCACCGAAAGCAAACGTTGCAGGACTCACCGCTTACAACTTTACAGTCCTCACGCTTGCAAATAATCACGCATACGACCAAGGATTAGAAGGCGTACTGACCACACGGAACCTGCTGGCAGACAACAACATCCTTACAACCGGTACCGGCTCTACACTCGACGAAGCATGGACACCTGCAGTACACACAGCGCGTGGCATGTCTGTCGGTTTTATTGGTGCATCATATGCTTCGGTAAATGACGGAGGCAAAGCAACCAACCAATACGTTGCTCGCATTGAAGACTTACAGAAACTGCAGTCTGCAATCAAAAATTTGCAGCCCAAAGTCGATTTTATTGTGGCAACCATGCACGCAGGCACAGAATACACAGCTACGCCAAACCCTGATCAAATTGCATTTGCACACGCTGCGATTGATGCAGGCGCTGATATGGTCATTGGTCACCATCCCCACTGGGTGCAAGAAAAAGAATGGTACTGCACTGGTAAGCCTTCTACTCGCCTACTCCCGAAGCCGCCAACCACATTCGAAACCACCCGCACCGCAGGTTGTGGTTGGATATATTACAGTCTAGGCAATTTTATCTTTGACCAATCATGGAGCGAACAAACGAAAACAGGGCTTGCGTTAAAAATTACCCTGCGGTCCCACACAATACACACACCAAACACTGTTCTGCAAAATGCGGGAACGCCGACGTCAGAGGCACCATTTACCATAGGAATAGAAGAGGTCCCCATTCGCATAGTAGAAAACTGTTGTGCCCAAGTGCAAAGCGACTCATTTGACACAAACTAGCGAACATGGTTAAAATTGCGGTTACGAGTAAGACATCAATATATAGAGTGTTTCTTGTATACCTCGTGCAATAGACAGTCGGTATCGGAATTGTACCAAGCATACGTACTACCTAATTTTTATTTTATATGCCAAAGCCACTCATTATAGTAGAATCACCAACCAAAGCGAAAACTATTTCAAAGTTTCTTGGGGGTGCGTACGACGTTGAGGCGTCTTTTGGTCATATCCGAGATTTACCAAAAAGCAAGTTATCTATAGATGTCGAACACAATTTTGAGCCAAAATACGCAATCCCCCCAAAGGCCAAAGAAACTGTAGAAAAATTACAGGCATTGGCCAAACACGCACCAGAGATTATCTTGGCGAGTGATGAAGACCGCGAAGGAGAGTCTATTGCATGGCACCTTGTCCAAGCCCTTGGGCTTGAAAGCTCCAAATCACCAAAAACAAGCAAGCAACACTCCAAATCTAAAAAGTCAAAAATAGATACTGAAACATTCTCCAACACCGAAGCCGTTGCAGTAGACCCACACAAAGTAAAGCGTATTGTGTTTCATGAAATAACCAAGCCTGCCATAGAAGAAGCACTCGCCCACCCCAGAACTATCGACCAAAACCTCGTCGACGCACAGCAAGCACGGCGCATTTTGGACAGACTTGTGGGATATGAACTATCACCATTCTTGTGGAGAAAAATTCGTTATGGCCTTTCTGCAGGTCGTGTACAGAGCGTTGCTGTCCGTCTGGTGGTAGAGCGAGAACGAGAAATTCAGGCATTTAAACGTGATGAATACTGGAGCATAGAGGCTAAACTCTCCCCTGCTGAGAACGCAGCTATTTTTACTGCGCGCTTATCTAAAATTGATGGAGCACCTGTAGGCAAACTAGATATTGCGTCTGACGCAGCAGCGCATGAAATTGTCTCAAACCTCACCGGCGCATCGTATACGGTTGCAGATATATCCAAAAAAGAAACGAAGCGAAACCCCGCTGCACCATTTACCACCTCCACCCTCCAACAAGAAGCAGCGCGCAAGCTCGGGTACTCTGCCAAGCAAACCATGATGATTGCCCAACAACTCTACGAACACGGGCACATTACTTACATGCGTACTGACAGCTTAAACTTAGCAGCCAGCGCCCTTGCGCAAGCACAAGTAGTTATTGGTACTGAGTTTGGTGCAGCATACACACTGCCTAGCCCACGCACTTTTACGAATAAATCGAAAGGAGCGCAAGAAGCCCACGAAGCAATTCGTCCAACAGACCTGACCGTACTTCCCCAAAACCTAAAAGTCGGCACCGCAGATAAAGGGCATAGCAAATTATATGATTTAATTTGGAAGCGCACTATTGCTTCACAGATGCCTCAAGCAGTATTTGACCAAACCAGTATCGACATTGCAGCTCAAAGTAAAACGAGTGCTCCCGCATATACGTTTCGTGCCAGTGGCCAAGTGATTAAGTTTGATGGTTTTATTCGTGCCTACACCGAAGGCGTAGATGAAGAAGACATTACCCAAGCAGAGGCAGAGTTAGAAGGGGTACTACCAGAGCTTACGCTGCAGGAACATCTAAAACTCAAAGAGCTACTACCTTTGCAACACTTTACCGAGCCGCCAGCACGGTACACTGATGCAACCCTCGTAAAAGCACTCGAAGCACACGGTATTGGCAGACCGTCGACATATGCACCGACACTCGCAACCATTCAAGAGCGGGACTACGTAATAAAGGAAGATAAAAAATATAGCCCAACCGAAGTAGGCATACTGGTAACTGACATGCTTGTCGCCAATTTCCCAGAGATTGTAGATATTGGCTTCACTGCTAAAATCGAAGCTGATTTCGACAAAATTGCTGAAGGAGAAGTAGAGTGGGTTCCAGTTATTCGAGATTTTTACACCCCGTTTAAAAAACATCTTGCAGAAAAAGAGGCAACGGTAGAAAAGCAAATCGAAGTTTCTACAACCCCCTGCCCACACTGTAGCAAGATGATGGTGATTAAGTTTGGGAGAATGGGTAAATTCCTTGCCTGTCCAGACCCAGAATCGAAAGTAACACTCCCCCTTCCAGAAGAAGCAGCCAAAATAGCTGAGTTAGAAGCCAAGACCAAAGGTGAACTTTGCCCCCTCTGTGGTAAACACATGGAAGTCAAACGAGGACGGTTTGGCTACTTCCTTGGTTGCGTTGATTACCCAACGTGCAAAGGTATCTCTAAAATCTGGAATAAGACTGGTTTTAAATGCCCACATTGCAAAGCAAGCGAAAGCAGGAAAGACAAGCCTGGTGACATAGTAGAGAAAAAAGGGCGCGGTAGAGGTAAACCATTTTATGCCTGTACCCGATGGCCAGATTGCGACTTTATTTCCAACATCAAACCAGAAACAGCAGAGCAGCTCGATGAGCAGTACTCGAAGTGGGTAGAAAATAAACTTTCCCCTACCCCAAAAAAGGTAGCCAAGAAAAAAACAACTAAAAAGAAATAGCACACATAAAAACCTGCACTCGTGCAGGTTTTTATTTTTGCTTTCGTTTGAGGACTCGGCCACCATCTACCGATATTTCCCACCCAGCCCCCACATATATATTTTCTGCTGTTGGTCTCACCTGACGAGTAGGAGGTACACGATTTTGCGCCAACGAAGCAATTACTGTGCTCAGATACTGCGCTTCAGAAAAAATCTCTGCGGCAGTTGGCCCACGATGCACTACTGGCACACGTGCTGCATCCCCAAGAGCGAACACAGTCTCGTACGGTCGTACCTGCAATTGCGTATTTACTTCACCAGTATATGGAAGTGCTTTTGCCTTGTTTTGTCCGAACAACGGAATCCCCACTGGTACGTGTGTACCTGCCCAGATGCACACATCTGCGTGGACCACCGTACCAGAAACCGTACCAACGTGTCCGCTCTTGCTCACCGTTGTAATTGGAGTGTTACAGACTACCTGTATCCCTAAACTGTGCAATGCGCTTTCCGCTACACGGGCCGCTTCGGCAGGTAAGGCAGGCACTAAACGCGACTGTTGCTCCACCAGAATAATTTCTAATTTTGTGTGTGCAAACTCAGTTGACTTCCAAAAGTCGTACACATGGCCAGCAGTTGCAACACCGACTCTTCCCCCACCAATCACACACACAGTCGCGCACGGCGCTAGACCTTGCGCAGCAAGAGCAAGTGCACTATGAACGGCTTGTCTAATTTGTGCACGCCCGTGCATACGCCACGGTGAATAGAGCGGAGCACCATGTTCGAATTGCTCATCGTCTGACACACGAAATTCTGCACCTGTAGCCACCACGGCAAAATCGTATGGTACTGTTTTTGTCTGAGTCATCACCTGCTTCTGTGCAACATCTATCCCTTTTACTTTTCCATGCACAAACTGCACATGTGGAGCCACATGCACAGACGCTGGAGATATGGGCACGTTTGACGCTATACGCAAATCTTCTTGCTGGCCAAGCGCTGCATCAAAAATAGTTGTTTGGAGATTTGGGTAGTGACTCAGCGCCACAGCAAGCGACTTCCCCGCCACCCCCGCTCCTATTGCCACAACTTGCTTCATAGTAAAAAATCCCTGCACAAAAGTGTGCAGGGAAGAAATAATTAGCGGATACCTTTTGGCGTTAATGCATGCGTCCCTGCTACCAAGTCACCTGTCTTACCACCAAGGCAGAAGTAGTAATTATAGTTCGGATACACCGTCAAGCCATTCACTACCGACGCAGTTCCTGTCGGAGCATAAAAATACGTAGTGGCTGGCTCACCATTTGGGTAATCAAGCAAATCACACCCACCATCTGCAGGAAGGGGGCTCTCTGGCTGGCTTGCAATAAATGCTGGCGTCATATCTGCTGGAATGCCATTACCCGTCGCAGCTGGATACCCTCTGTTGGTGTTATAAAATAACTCAAACGCCGTGACCATACGGGACATGTCGCCGACACGTTTTGCATCTCGCCCTTTTGCTCGAGCGTTGTATACAGCGACTAAAACAATTGAACTCAAAAGTCCAATGATAGCTATGACCACCAATAATTCAATAAGGGTAAAACCGCGTCCGCCTGCTCGCGCCACACGTCTTTTTTGCTCTGCGGAAGAAAATTCCACTTCTACTTGCATTTTGTTTCTTTTGTAACTAGTAAGTTATTACTAGTATACCATAGCCTTGCTGCACTTGAAAAATTTAGCGATTTTAGGTAGAATAGCAAAGAAATGCATTTGGGT
>CAZZBG010000002.1:0-27471 GCA_964652865.1 uncultured Candidatus Saccharibacteria bacterium | reverse complement strand
TACAATGGTAAATATCTTATCTTTCATGCTTCGGTATTATAAACCACAGATTCACTGCTGTCACAGGATACTCGGGTGTAATACTAAATCCTATTCTGCAAGCAGAATAGGATTTATCTGTGTCATCGGTTTTATCCGAGTATCTGTGGTTTATTGAATTATCTTGTCTACCAAGCCGTACTTCTTCGCTTCTTCTGCAGACATAAAATAATCACGGTCAGTATCTTGCTCTATTTGCTTTTCTGTTTTACCAGTATGCTTAGACAAAATTGCATTCAATCGATCTTTTACTCTGCGCATTTCGCGAGCGCGAATCTCTACATCGGTCTGTTGTCCTTCTGCGCCACCCATGACTTGGTGAATCATTATTCGTGAGTTAGGCAAAGAATATCGTTTTCCTGCTGCGCCTGCTGCCAGAAGCAGGCTCGCTGCAGAAGCAGCCTGTCCGACACAAATAGTAGTAACTTCACTTTTAATATGCTGCATGGTGTCGTAAATACCAAAAGCAGATGTTACCACTCCTCCAGGGGAGTTGATGTAGAGTTTAATATCACCCTTTCCTTCTGCGTCCAAAAAGAGCAGCTGCGCAATAACTAAGTTGGCTACGGTGTCGTCGATTGGCTCACCCAAAAATATAATACGATCTTTGAGCAAGCGACTGTAAATATCATACCCCCGCTCGCCAGTAGAGGATTTTTCAATGACGTATGGTACTAAAGGCATAGAAATAGGTGTTAGGTTATTGGTGTTAGCTTCTAGTAAAACAATACCGAAGCAAAACACTTAAATATATTTATTAATCTGTAAAAGTTATAGATGGGCACCATCTAACATATATACTTTTAGCAAAATACAGCATACAAGCCACTTTGCGATAACAAGAACACTTGTGTTAGATGGTGCCCATCTATACGGTGCATAGTAACAAAAAACTATCACTCATGCAAGTGGAGTGATAGTTTTTATTTATAGACGCATCGTAGTGTTGACGCCACATGCCTATTTCTCTATCTCGTATTTCAGATTACCAGTCCACCAATTTCCCGACTTACTTATCTTTTTGCCAGAAATTGAGGCGATACACTGGTAGAACATCAAATCACCGGCGTCCAACAGAGCGAGCACGACTAGTGCGGTAAATGGTAGATACACGAACAGTGCCGATACATATCTTTGCAACAGGGCATACATCAATATAATTGTAAGCACAAGAAACATTGCTCCGATATACAATAATTTCTTTGCACCATGTTTTTTCTGGACCCAAATAAAGGACGTATCTGTTACTTGACGAGTATACGTGATCATATGATAATTTTTATCAACTCATTACGAACCATTCTCTATTCTGCAATTGGCTGTTCTGGTGCGGCTTCTGGTTCTGGTGCGGCTTCTTCTACAGCAGGAGCTGGGGCTTCTACTTTTTCACCGTTTATATCTATTTTCCAAGCGGTCAACCGTGCAGCCAAGCGCACGTTCTGCCCTGCTTTACCAATGGCCAAAGAAAGCTGGTCTTCTAACACGCCGACATTAGCAGACTTCTCTTCTTCGTTTAACTGCACATTCAAGATTTTTGCTGGTGAAAGCGCGTTGGCAATAAACTTTACTGGGTCTTCACTCCATTCAATAATATCAATTTTTTCACCACCAAGCTCTGCCATGACTGTTTGTACCCGAGTACCTTTTTGCCCAACACAGGCGCCAATTGGGTCTATGCCTTCTTGGGTAGAGAATACTGCAATCTTTGAACGGGAGCCAGCTTCTCTTGCCACTGCTTTTATTTCTACAACACCGTTGAAAATTTCTGGCACTTCCAACTCAAACAGTTTGCGAACAATATCAGGATGACTGCGAGACAAAGTAATTTTGGCACCGCGCTGCCCTGGCTCGACGTGTAACACTAATACTTTAATACGCTGACCAATAGTGTAGTGTTCACCACGAATCTGCTCGGACGGGAACAACACACCGGTCCCTTTACCCATATCTACCAAAACGGTATCACCTTCGATGCGCTGCACCATACCACTCACCAACGTACGCTCTTTTGCCTTGAAGTCTGAGAACTGCATGTTACGCTCTGCTTCGCGCAACTTTTGGATAATAACCTGCTTGGCAGTTTGCGCAGCAATGCGTCCGTACTGCACACCATCTTCTGGGGTGACTTCGGTGCGAATAATATCTCCCACCACTGCACCAGCACGCAGCGCCTGAGCTCCTTCTACATCTACTTCACGCGCCGGATCTTCTACCACTTCTGCCACAATCTTCACATCGAATACTTTGGCAGAAAGGGTTTCAGGGTTAAACTCAACTTCTATATTTTGGTCTTTGGTACCGTAATCTTTGCGGAAGGCTGCTGCAAGAGACGCTTCTATCATGGCAAGTATCTCTTGCCTTGAAATACCTTTTTCTTCTTCAATCTGATTTAACGCTTGTTCTAATGCTTCGTTCATACTGATAATCACAGATGCACAGATTACACCAATGACACAGATACGGCACAATGGCGCACGTATTATCTGTGTTATCTGAGGTATCTGTGTATCAGTGTTTTAATTAATAAAAAAGGAGAGCATGCGCTCACCGGTTCAATTCAGATCTTCTACTGAATTCTCTACTATTTTAACAGAATAGAGCTGCCTGTCAATATCGGTCACATCTATAATACATACATCAATTTGAGGTCGTAGCTTGGCGAACTCCGGATGCTGCCCCAAAAAATAATGTACAGCGCGAACCAAGCGCTCTTTTTTTGCAGCATGAACGGCATACACCCCACCACCATACTTCTCTGAGCTTGCGGTACGAGTTTTAACTTCGACGAATATAATCGCAACTGCACTGGTCACCACTAAATCCAACTCGCCAATCTGCTTCCCTTTGCTATTTGTTTTATTCCTCCCAACGACAACATACCCACGACTCGTGTATTCTGCAGCTGCCCACTGCTCTCCTTGCTCCCCCAAAGTCAGCTTACGTGGTTTAGATTTTTTGAATAGCTGTAATAAAAATTTCATAAAAAAGCGGCACACTGCCGCTTTGGTTACTTTGCACTCATTTTTAAATATTTATCTTTCTGTTGCATTTTTTCGTGGGTTGCCAAATCTGCTTTGAGATGTTTCAGCATATGCCATACAATTTTAGACTTCCACACTCCGGCTCCGACTAATAAAACAATAAAGGAGAAGTGTGTGCCAAACCACCGAACCCGCTCGTAACGCAATCCAGACCACAATACTGCCAACAGCGCAAAGGTAAACGACAAATGCAAGAATTTACGAAGATAAGCCACCACCACGGGGTTCTTACCGAACCGAACAGAAAGAAACAGCACCACAGTTAATACCAAAGCCAAAGCTGCAATTGCAAAAAAGACTTTATCCGCGGTTTCAAATCGCAACGGGTTTATATAGAACAAAAACTCTTTCGATACCAGATATTTCAGTGCATTCATACAAGATCTTTAATAACTATTTTCGGAATAACAATACCACATGGGAGTGGTCCGACTCAAGCTCTTCTACAAATTTAAAGCCGGAAGCGCCGATGGAAGTCAGCAGTTCTTCCCTGCCTACACGAGAACGCTGGCTCGGGCCAAAAACACTATAGCCTTTTTTCCACTCGACAACAAGCAAACGCCCACCAGTTTTTAAGCAATAATATGCATTGCGCAAAACTGCATCTCGCTTGTCAGTTAAGTGCAAAATATTACTGGCTATAACCATATCGCACGAAACAGCGTCAATATCCCGCAGAGGTAGCTCAAGGTCTGCCAACACAACACGAACGTTTTTAAACCCTGCATGCTGTGCTGCGGACTGCGTGGCAGCGAGTCGCTCTGGCATAATATCTACTGCGTACACAACACCATCGAGCCCCACTGCCCGAGCAGCAGCCACAGAATAGAAGCCAGCCCCACAACCAAAATCGGCTACCACTTCACCTTTCCCAAGCTCTGCTTGAGCGACTACTTCCTCTGGGCTAATAAATTTAGGCATGACTTTGTTTGAGACTGCTCACTGCAAGCACGCACTTTTAAGTCAAAGGAAGCTCGCAGAAGACTATTTTAATTTTTATACTATTTTTTGCAACCGTTGAATTGATTTTGCACGCACACCTTCTACGGTAATAAGCACAGCGTTGACCACTACTGGCCCTTCTTCGGCTGGTTCCATTGGGTACTTCCCTGCTGGGTCCAAAAATCGTCCGAGAACATTTTCTACTTTTACTCCTATAACTGAATGTTGTGGACCTGTCATGCCAACGTCACATGCAAATGCTGTCCCTGCTGGCATAACCCACAAATCTGCAGTTGGCACATGTGTGTGGGTCCCTACAACAGCACTAACTTGCCCGTCTAGGTGCCAGCCAAGTGCTACTTTTTCACTGGTCACTTCCGCGTGAATATCTACCAAAATTATATCACCTTTTTGCACCACCGAAGCAAGCAAGGTGTCTACTGCGGTAAAGGGGCTGCTAATTTCTCCGCGAAATTGCTTTTCAAAAAAAACTTGCCCGTTCATGTTCAGCACACAATACCATTGTCCATCTTTCTCGAACCGATACCAACCTTTGCCAGCAAAGGCGTCGCCATAGTTATGCGGTCGAATTAAGTTTGGGTACGCACGGAAGCATTCATCCGCTGCAGCGCCAGAGTGAAAAACGTGATTCCCCGAGGTATATGCATCAATACCAAGTGCAGCAACCTCTGCCATAGTCGCAGGGGTAACCCCTTTCCCATGCGCCATGTTTTCTACGTTTGCGATAACCACGTCTGGTTTATATTCTGCTCGCCATAGGGGCAAGACCTGCGCCAACCCTTGCCGCCCTAACTTACCGTACACATCACCAAAAAATAGTATCTTTGCCATAACTAGAAACGCTCTTCTAAAATCGTGTTTAATAATGATACAACATCTGCTACCAGAATTTCTGGAGCTGGTGCAATGAACTCTACATTTCGTGATGCGTAATCCACTGACTTTATCTGGTCTACCATAACGACACCGGTCACAGAATTTTGAGTGGGAATGGGCAAATGGAATGGGTTACCTCTAACGGTACTTGTTACTGGGCAAACAAAAGCCATACCAGTCTTCTGGTTGAACAAGCTATTACTCGTAACCAAAGCTGGTCTCCTACCTTTTTGTTCATGGCCAGACTGTGGATCAAATGCTATATACACAAAATCACCGAAGCGTGGAATATAGTGTACCATATATTACCAGACCTCTTTACCTATAGGATTACCCCATGCCACCTCTGAGGGCGAATATTCAGCAGGCATTTCTTTGACCATTTCTGCTAAGTTGAACTTCTTACCAGCGAGTTTACGGAGGACTATAGAGTCATCTTGTACTGTAACAGAGACAGCATCGCCTACAGCAATGTTAGCCTGCTTTAAAAATGGCAGAGCTATTCGCACCCCTTGGCTATTACCCCATTTTTGAATAGTTGTTTCCATAGATTTTAATCAAATAAGACTGTATATACATAGTATATACAGTCTTATTACTTTGTCAATTTAGACGGATCCAGAACAAATTACTGTGATTACCTCCCAGAGCTGCCATTACCCAAGCCATCTCCGCAAGAATACATTGTTAATTCATACCTACACCAATCCTCAGGTATGAAACTAGGAAATTGGGCACTCAAAGCTCCCAAAATAAAAAATAGGAAAATCGCTATGAAAATTGCTCTGGTATTCAATTTTTTAACCAACAGATATGCAATATAGCTGGCTGCTAACAAACACACCCACCCCTGCCCAATTGCACTATTCCCATACATATTTGTATCGGTCCCCACTGGATAGACGCTGTACCTATTATCTACCGACACTACAAATTCTCCAATAGTACTCGCTATCAAGATTGCACACAAGGCCACACACACAGCCAAGCCAATACGCAGAACTGAAACATACTCTCCAAAAAGCAATATCTCTTTTTTCATAAAGTCGCTCGAGTATTCCTTACTGATACACAAAACATATTGACACCTTATCTCGCGTACTCTACAACTCTTGTTTCTCGAATGACTACTACCCGAATTTCGCCAGGAAACTTCAGTTCATTTTCTAAGCGATTCGCAATTTCACGAGCGAGCTTTTGTGCGGTGAGGTCATCCATCTTGGTTGGGGTCACAAAAACGCGCAGCTCACGACCACCTTGAATGGCATATGTTTTTTCTACACCATCATAGCTGTTTGCTATGTTTTCCAGATCAGTGAGACGCTTTACATAGTTCTCAAAACTATCTTTGCGAGCGCCTGGTCTACCACCAGAGATAGTATCTGCAGCATCCACAATCATAGCCTCAATGGACATTGGTCCTTCGTGCTTATGCGCATGTTCTGCCACATCAGTATCATGATGGTGAGACTCAATCGCTTCTATAACTTTCTCATCCAAACCGAACTTTTCTGCAATCTTCCGGCCAATCTCGACATGCGTGCCTTCTAGGTCCTGGTCCAACGCTTTTCCAATGTCATGCAGCAACGCACCTTGCTTTACAATCTGCTGATCTGCTCCAAGTTCTTCTGCCATTAACGCAGCAAGCTTTGCCATCTCAACCGAATGACGAAGTACATTTTGCCCATAGCTCGTACGGAACATAAGGCGACCAACAAGATGTACTAACTTTGGAGGAAAATTGGTAATTCCCAGTTCGTAGACGGCGTCTTCTCCCGCCTGTTTTATCTGTTCATTTATTTCTGCTTTGCTCTTCTCGTACGCTTCTTCAATGCGTGCAGGGTGGATCCGTCCATCCGAAACCAGCTTTTCCAGTGTTAATTTACCAATGTGCCTGCGGATAGAGTTAAACCCAGAAATGATTACTGTATCTGGAGAATCATCAATCAATATTTCTACACCCATCATCTGCTCGAACGCGCGGATGTTGCGACCCTCTTTTCCAATAATCCGTCCTTTCAGTTCTTCGCTTGGTAGTGCCACGGTTGTGGTAGTTGTTTCTGCGGTTACGTCACTGACGACACGGTCGATTGCTTCTGCCACTATACGCTTTGCTTCCTTTTCTGCAGTTTCATGCGCGCCTGCAACCAACTTCCTATGGAGTTTAACCATTTCTTCGGAAATAGTACGTTCTGCATTTTCCATGAGCACTTTACCAGCCTCTTCACGGCTGAGACCTGCTATTTTTTCTAAAGTAGCCAGCTGCTTTGCCTTCACTTCTTTTGCTTCATCAAGCGCTTTTTGAATTTCAGCTTGTTTGACCTCTAGCTGCTGTTTCGCACTGTCGATATTTTGCTCTTTTTGGGTCAACTCTTTTTCCCGACGATCAATTCGCTCTTCGAACCGAACAATCTGAGCACGAAACTCATTTTCAGCTCGCTTACCTTGCTCGGTTATCTCTAGAGCTTTGCTCTTTGCTTCGAGCAAAAGCTCGCGCTCTTTAGTGCGAGCATCTTCCAAAATCTTCTCCGCTTTACTTTCTGCGGTACCAATTTTCTGGGTCGCCAATCCTTGTCGGATTGCATACCCCACAATCCCGCCCAAAACGAGACCGAGTAAAATATACAAAAAAACCATACAGATTCCTTCAATAGGACCTGATATATACTGTTTTGCAAAGAAAAATCCGGAAGTGCAGTCCGTTTAGAGAACTTTCACAAATCCAGATAAAACACGCTCACGCGCACTGTGGCGATCTACTTTTGGTTGAAAATCTACAGAAAAGTATGGGGTTTGAACAAAAAAATCAAATCTCATGGGAAAATCAAAAGGAACTTGAACGCGTATCTTTACAACTAACAGTTACATCAGAAGCCTGAAATAATTAGCAATAACTGTTTTTACTATACCATTTTACTCTCGAGTAGGTCAATTTGATCATATCGTTCCCAAACCAAAGAAAACCGGGGCTGTAATGAAACATATCCCCCACCCAAGAGCCCAAACCCAAGCTTCTGTTGCATGGAACGTCACCGCCCGCTATTATACAAATACAAACTATTAATATTCACGAAGTAGCTTCCCAGCTGCTCGTATTTCTAAAAGAACACTATGAACGACTCATGTGATTGCGGGTGCCAAATGATTGATGTTATGCCAAAAGTTGGTCAAAAAGCACCAGACTTTGCTAATTTACAAAGCTACCACGCCGGTGAATACCACCATGTATCTCTTGCCGACTTTAAAGGGAAGTGGCTCGTCCTGTTTTTCTACCCTCGAGACTTTACCTTCATTTGCCCAACAGAAATAGAAAGCTTTGGCAAGCTCTACGAAGAATTCAAAAAAGTAAACTGTGAAATAGTCGGCGCAAGCACAGACAGTGAGTATGTGCACAAAGCTTGGTATGAGACCGATGCCAGACTAAAAGGTGTAACATATCCAATTATCGCAGACACTACTCAAGAATTAGCAGATATGTACGGCGTGCTCGACATGGACGGGTCTGCTCAACGCGGGACTTTCGTTATCGACCCAGAAGGTACACTGAAATTTGCTTTGGTGTCCGCCGATTCTGTCGGTAGAAACATAGAAGAAATGCTCCGTGTCGTTAAGGCGCTCCAAACAGGTGAACGCTGCCCAGCCAACTGGACCGAAGGAAAAGAAACATTGGGGAAAGCATAGACAATTGTCAAAATTAAATAAAATTGTATATACTTGTCCAAAACAAATCAGAATTTAATTCTGAACAATTCTGGTCAATTGTGAACAATTCTGGTCAATCAATTATGTTTGAAGCAAAACAGTTCAACTCGATTAATGGCGTACAAGGACTATCGGAACGCCAAATGAAAGAGCATTACAAACTCTACGAAGGCTACATTAAAAAAGCGAACGAAATTACCGAAGCGCTCAAATCTGTAGACCACAGCAAAGCAAATGCTACCTATTCAGATTTACGCGCGCTCAAAATGGGTTACTCGTTTGCGGTAAATGCCATCAAAAGCCACGAACTCTTTTTCGAAAATATTTCTGGAAACGGTACTGTGCAAAATGGTTTCGTTGCCCAACAATTACAAAAACAGTTCGGCTCAATTGAACAGTGGCAGCTCGATATGCAAGCAACAGGCATGGCTGCTCGAGGCTGGGTATGGCTTGCATTCGACTGGCAAAATGGAACGCTGTTCAACTACCTTGGCGATGCGCATGACGCCTTCCCAGTCTGGCACGCAACACCACTCATTGCGTTGGATGTGTATGAGCATGCATACTTCATTGACTACGGCACTACCCGAGCCGATTACCTTACTGCATTTTTCAAAAACATACATTGGGAAGCAGTGGAAGCAATCGCAGTAAAACTTGGAATGGATAAAGTACAAGTATAAACGCAAAACTGCACACAAAAAAAGCCCCGCGATGCGGGGCTTTTTTATACAGAAAAGTTATGCTTTCTTCGACTTCTTTACTGGCTTCTTTTCTTTGCGAGTTCGTGGAGAGTTGTCTTGGCGTGCGCGTACATAATACAACTTTGCTTGACGTACTATTGGAGCCTTCACCACTTCAATCTTCACAATGTTTGGAGTGTGTATAGGAAAAATACGCTCTACACCAATCCCGCCAGATATCTTCCGAACAGTGAATGTAGCATTTACACCCTTACCACCTTTTTGGGCAAGAACCAAACCTTCAAAGATTTGGATACGCTCTTTGCTACCTTCACGAATCTTTTGGTGTACTTTTACAGTATCGCCTACTTTAAAAGGAGTCTGTTCCTTTATTTGGGAGGCTTCGATATTCTTTACGATTGACATATAAATTTAAGTACCAAAACTCAAGTTACAAATAACAAACAAATTCCAAGCCCCAAATGTATGTAAACTGTTTTCTGAAAAGTTTAGACTTTGGAAATTATTTGTGATTTGTGTATTGCGATTTGGGGTTTAATAATCACAAACTATCTACTGACTCACACCGCAACCCTTCAAGAATATTTCGCAAGTCAGAAGGTAAGTTACTTTCTGCTTCTATCCACGTCCCGTCTGGGAGTTGCACTTCTACTCTTCGAGCGTGGAGGAACTGGCGGCTAACTCCTTCATATAGCACACTTTTACCACCGTACAGGCTGTCGCCAACGAGCGGATGCCCTACAGATGCCATATGAACACGTATCTGATGTGTTCGTCCTGTGTGTAAGTTTACCGAAATTAGGGCCATTTTGTCAATAGAAGCCGGCAGCACAGACAATTCCTCCAAAACATGGTACTCGGTCACCGAGGGCTTAGATTCTACTGGATTTTTGGTTGTATATTTACGAAAATCTTTGGGATCACGGCCGATTGGCGTGTCAATAAACGCGTGCGTCGCAGATGGGACACCCTTTACCAAAGCTATATATTGCTTTTTCACCTTGCGCTCCGCAAAAGCATTTTTTAAGAATTCGTACATTAGAGCGGTCTTAGCAACCAACATCACACCACTCGTATCTTTATCCAACCGATGCACAATCCCTGGCCGATGCGCTTCCCCCACTCCTTGGAGTTCTGGGAATTGAGCTGCTAACACATCGGTCAAGGTTACGCCCTTCACACCTGCGCCAGCATGAACAGAAAGACCTGCCGGCTTGTCTATAATGAGCAAACCATGGTTATTGTACAAAACTGGCACTTCAGGCAAGTGCACCACAGCCGCTGCCCCGGAAACCGTTTGTTCTTGCACAGCAATCGCATCGCCCTCTCGGACAGCGTGGTTAGCAGAAGTTACTACTACCCCATTGACCTGCACCAATCCTAAAGCAATCAGTCTCTGAATTTCCGTACGCGAAAAACCGGATAGCTGCTCTACCAAAAATTTATCTAACCGTATTTTCGATGCAGTCACTCTGTATATGCTCGACATACTTCACACGATATCTACAAAACTAAAATGTAAATTTTGGACAATTTTTTTAATTTTGATCAATTAACAGATCTGGTCGAAATTTTTTTGTGCGCTTCAAAGCCTCTTCGGCTCGCCACGCAGCAATGTTCGCATGGTGTCCGGTCCGCAACACTTTCGGCACCGGCATCACTTTACTTTTAGCTTTTCCGAGGCTAATCTTCCACTGCTCCGGCTTTGTGTATTGCGGATATTCTAAAACATTCGCAACACTAAATGACTCTCCTACAGCTGATTCATCTTTACCCAGCACCCCCGAAACATTGCGCAGCACTGCTTCAGTTATTACCAACGCCGGCAGCTCTCCACCCATAAGTACATAATCACCAATGGAAAACTGCTCGTCTACAAATTTTGTAATCCGCTCATCGTAGCCCTCATACCGACTGGAAACAAATATCAAGTTGGTGTACTTGGCTAACCTCGCTGCATCTTTCTGAGAAAATCTTTTTCCACTTGGAGTAAGAAGTACTACTCGAGTCTTAGCCGCTTCTTGTTTTCTGCCTGCCACTTTCCGTATTGCAGCATAAAGCACATCCGGTCGGAGGACCATCCCTACCCCACCCCCATACGGACGATCGTCAACAGTTTGTCGCTCGCCAATACCAAACACACGCAAGTCAACAGCGTCTAAACGAAATAGCTTTTTTGCTATTGCTCGAGCAATTATCCCAAAGCTTTTGTACTGCTCAATGAACTGCGGGAATAATGTTATTATTGAAACTTTGAGTACTCTCTGTTTTGGCATAAAACCATATTACTATAACAAAGATAGCTTCGCCAGAACGGCGAAGCTATCAAAGTAGAAAAGTTATAACTTGAACTCGTCCATGTCATCGCCGCCGGTTGGGGCTGCAGGAGACATATCTGCACCATGGTGCATACCACCACGATGTGAACCTTCCGGTTCATAAATCTTCAAGTTAACGCGTGCCTTATGCTTAGCACCAACAACTCGGAGGAGTGTTCGGATTGCTTTTGCTGTCTGGCCTTGACGACCAATAACTTGGCCCATGTCTTTTTGGTTGATGAAAAGAGTGATTAACACACCCATCTCGTCAACAACGCGCTCAGTACGGACATCGGCTGGGTTGTCCACCAAAGCCTTTACCACGTACTCTACAAACGCTGCATCTTCTTCAATCTCTGCCATATCTTTGAAATTTGCTTATGCACTTCTAGCTTTCGACCTTTTACAAAAGCCAGCTCTGATTTAATTTTACAAGTGAGCCCCCTATATGTCAACTAAGAATTTGCTCGACAATTAGTAGCTTCTCATACTTATATACACAACCAACACACACAAATTGTAATTACCTCACACTACAAATCACTACTTCACCTCAATTACCTTACTCGGAGAAAACGCTCCAAACCATCGAACATTTTCTCGGACCATACCCCACTGAAAATCATACAACCCTGGCACTGTCGGCGCAGTTACTGTAAAAGTAAAATCTTTACTCTGGCCAGGCCTGACTGAACCAGAGCCAACCGAAACCCGAGCCGTTCCCCATACTCCTGAATTTTCAGGATTCTGCGATCCCAAGAAATAACTGTCTGCAGCTCTCCATGTAGTATCACCTGTGTTTTTCATGGTTATCCGCACTGTATATTGCTCTCCTCGTGTCATTGTTGTTGGCACTGACTGGTTTATAAACTCAACGGCATCTACCACTTTTGGTGCAGGGGCCCACCAACTTAAAATACACCCAGTAAAATCTTTGTTCTCGTATACGATAGTAGCTCGCTCTTGCTGACGATTGATATTATATGAGCGAGAGCTGATAGCATACGCACTGCTCATAACAAATCCACAACTAGAATAAAACACTCCACCAGCATTTGCGACCGTGTTGCGAGCGAGCGCGAGGGTATGTGCATCGTTTATAAGCAGACCCTGCTGTACATTCTGTATTGAATTGTCTTGATAGGTACCCCCGAAAACAGGAGTTGGATACCATGGGTACGAACCTATAAGCAAACCAAAACCACAATTTCTTTTTACACTACAATCTACACGATTTTCTGAAATAATACTGCCGGAATAATTCCCAGAAGTCGGAGGTGTCCCTGCCCCAGTAGCACCAGCGGGCCACGAATGAAACATTAATGCAGCAAAAGCCGCTCCTGAAGTGTTTGTGGTATGTGTTACAACGTTTTTTGACACAACACAGTTTTCACATCCGCCAAAAATTAAATCAATGTCTGTGTTATCAATAAACTCGTTTTCTGAAACAATAGAGTCTTTGAGATCTATAAGCGTTGCCCCATCTGCCCACAACATTTGTACATCATGAAACCCGTTGTACGCAAAAGTATTTTTCTGTAATGTTATACGATTTCTACCTTGATACCCGAAACCACTTGCACATATTGCATTTTTAAACACACTATTTGTTACAGCAAAATTTTCTGCAAAACTGATGAAATTATGCCCTGGGTAGGTATTACCTGCTTGGCACTGACCAACAACAGCAGTTGCTAAACGCGCATCTTTATTCCCATTAATAATAATGTGGTCAATACTACCCCCACTCGCGGCACTCGTAAAGAACATAATCCCTCCCTGACCATCAAACTGCATGTCTGCTTTAAACTCAACACACCCACTATCCACTAACCCACACTTCGGGTCAGTGGTAGACCTGCGCTCTGTTCTAAAATGCAGCGGCTTTGTAACTCTAACTTGGTGTTGAAAAGTATACGCACCAGCTGGAAGGGCTACTACCCCACCAGCCGGAGTAGCTTCTACACAAGCCTGTACTGCTACCGATGCATCCACACCGCTATTTACAAGCCTTTTTGCGTTATCACACGCTTCTAAACCAGAAATAGGTGCGTCTGTAGGTGTAGGGTCCGCTGGCGGCGTAGGCAAAGTAGGAGTTGGCGTTGGCCGTATAGTAGGATTTGGTTGCACTCGGATGCAACGACGCAGAAAATCAAGCTTAAAACCTTGGGGACACTTTCCATTTACGGGGTTAACCCTGTCGGAACCCAGTGGATTTGCTGCATCATAGGCTGCCATGCTTTGCATTTCCTGCACTGCAAAACCACTTGGCCGAACAAAAAATAATACACCAAACACAAGCATTCCAAGTGGAAGCAAAATTACAACGGAAAGACTAACGAAGAGTAACGGTTTAGACCGTACAGGCATATACTTGGTGAACACTTTTCCGAGAGTGTCCACAAGTGTAGCCAGCCTATTTTTGAGTGAAAACATATTTATTTTTCATGCGCACTGACTAGCAGTGCTAATTTAATACCTACTACGTAAGTACTTTAATTAAAGCACATTTCCCACATATTGCAATAAAAAAACACCCCAACATGTGGAGTGTTTTAAAAATTAACCTTATTCAGCTACTGCTGGAGTTGGTTCCTCTGAGGCAACTTCTGCTTCTGGTGCAGCAGCTTCTGTAGCTGGCGCCTCTGCTGGAGTGGCTTCTGCTTTCGGAGCCTCTGCAGGAGCTGCTTTCTTTGGCAAAGCGAATGCTTTTACTTTAGCTCCTTCAAGCAACTTCTTTGTTACAAACAAATTTTGTACACTTGGAGAAATTTGCAAACGTTGACCTAACCAGTACTCGAGTCTTTCTTGGTTTTTTATAACCAATTCTTTTGTACGTGGGTTGTAGCTACCAAGAATCTCGGTAAACTTCTTCTGCGCTGCTGCTGTTTTAGGGGCAACTACTACGCGAAATTCTGGGCGATTGCGCTTACCTGTGCGCTGAAAACGGATAGTTAACATGGGAAATATTTGATATAAGTAGCATTAGTCTACCAAATACAGAGACTTTCGTCAAACCATCCTGAAGCATACAAACATACAACCATAGAAGCATGTAAACAAAAGAAAAATGGGCTCTTACGCCCATTTTACTTGTATCCTGTGTTTAAATGCTTACATGTTTATATGTTTTGATGTTTAAACGCTTACTTGGCATATGCTGTTGCTTGGTCAAACTTCAGGCTTAAAATCTTAGATACGCCATCATCTCCCATAGTAACCCCATACAGCATTTTGCTTTGTGCCATGGTCTCGCGATTGTGGCTAATGGTTACAAATTGAGTTTGATGTGACAGTGTTCCCACAATCTGCCCAAACCGTATGGTATTTGCTTCGTCGAGCGCAGCATCAACTTCGTCGAGCACTACAAACGGGGAAGGGAAACATGCGAGCAAAGCACAAAGTAATGCGATAGAAGTCAGTGCGCGCTCTCCACCAGATAGTGCTTGTATAGCTGCTAGCTTCTTCCCTGGCGGCGTCGCTTTCATATCAACACCTACTACATTACTTCCGCCAGATTCATATTTTTGTACAAGTTTTTCTTCTGGCCTTTGTTGCTCTTTTGCGGTATCGTCTCCTTCTTCAGTAGCATCTTCCGATTTTGATTCATCCGCTGCGCGTACCAAAGTCAGCTGAGCCCTACCACCGTTAAACAATACTCTGAAATATGATTCAAAGCGTTCGTTAATCTTATGGAACGCTTCGTTGAACCGAGTTTTAATGTGTTCATCAAGCTCATCCATGACCTGCTTGAGATCTTCCATGCTGCGTCGCAAATCTTGTATCTGTTCAGACAATCGAGTAAACCGTTCTTCAGTCTCTCTGTATTCTTGCATGGTCATTTCATCTACCCCGCCAATCAGTTCTAGCTGGTGTTTTACTTTCGCAATCCGCTCAAAAATATCGGGAGCAATACTGCCGGTATTTGTCTGCAACACTTCACCCGCAACTGGTTCTGTAAAGAGCTGTCGGATTTCTTGCACAACAGCATCGCGCTGCGTATCGAGGCGCGCTTTTTCTACCGCTAGTTTACCTTCTGCGTCACGAAGCGTATTAATATGCTCTTGGACCCCACGCATTTCCTTCTCTGCATCTGTCACAAATCTTCGGCGCTCTGACTCGTTACCGTCTAACTGCGCTGCTTTCTCTTCTAACACTCTGATTTCGTTTTGCAACTGGGCGATCTTCTGGTCAACCCCACTCGACTCTGCAGTTAAATCATGGACAAATGTATCAGCAGCAACTCCAGAAGCTTTTTGCAACTCTAAACGAACATCCAGCTGCTCTTGCAGCAAGGTTTGCCTTTGTTCTTCGATAAGCCGTTTGCTCGTTTCTGCGCTCGCCCGACGGACTGAGAGTTGTGACAATTGCTGCTCCAAGGAAGACTTTGCTGCGTGCAACTTCTTAAGTTCTACCTGAGCTTCTTGTACTGCTACAGGAGCAGATCCAGAAGCAAGTGCTTTTGCTTCATGTCGTAACTGAGAGTAAGTTTGTTTGAAAGCAGAAACTGTATGACGAATTTCAGCAATCTCTGTTGCATTTTCGAGTGTTGCTAAAAATGCATGTACCGCACCGTGAAGCTCTTCCATAACTCGCTCGTATGCACTCTCGTCTACCGCAACTGGTGCAGATAGAATTTGGTACAACTCTTCCAAATGCCGCTCGACCGCAGCCTTTTCTGCTTCTGCAGAAAGAGCCAAAGAGTGGCTTTCTTCAAATACACGAGAAGCCTCTGCCAACTGAGTATCTAACACAGCTAACTTTGTCTCTATTTGTGAGGCTTGCAGTTGTAGTACTCTTGGATCCCCCGCTGTACCAAGTCGGGCTCCTGCAAGCTTTCCTTGTAAGATGCTCCTTTGTTCAAAAAGGCGATTTTTCTGTTCTTGTAAAGCAAGTAAATCGCGACGAATAGTTGCAAGCGCAGTCAGGTCGCGCGAAGCCTCTCCAGAAAGTCCTTCTAAGCGCTTACGACTGAGTGAAATTTGCTCTTCTGCCGCTTCCCGCTGTTGGACAAATGTGGCAGCACGGGTAGAGAGTTGCTCTATTTCCTGCGTTAAATTGAAATATGCCCCACCCAATCGCTCACGTTGAAGGACCGAAAGTTCTAACTCCAGCCCTTCGCGCGCTTCCATACGCTTTGCCTGCCGACGCAAGCTTTTCAAACGTGGCTCTAGTTCTCGTACCACATCTTCCGCACGCATCAAGTTCTGTGCGGTTTGCTCCAACCGCTTCAGCGTCTTTTCTCGTCTGGAGTGGTATGTTTTAACTCCACTCGCTTCGTCAATTAAGCTTTTAATTTCGGTTGGCCCTGCAAGAATCAGTTGATCAATCGTTCCTTGACCGATAACGGTATAGCGCGAAGTACCGATATTGCTTTTAAGTACAAGATCAATAATATCCAACAAGCGGACCCTGCTCCCATTTATCAAATATTCACTTTCCCCACTTCGATCTACTCTTCGGCCAATGCTTACCTCTGGTGAATCAATAGGGATTCTTCTGTCCGCATTATCAAAAGTCGCCGTGACTTCTGCAAAGCCACCACGAGCACGCTTGTCACTTCCCGCAAATACTACATCATCGCTTTTTTTACCACGAAGCTGCTTGGCGGATTGCTCACCCAAAACCCAACGAACCGCATCGGATACGTTACTCTTCCCACTCCCATTTGGCCCTACAATTGCAGTTATACCAGGCTCAAATTCGAGCACGGTATTCTGAGCAAAAGATTTGAAACCGTGAATTTCTAGTCGTTTTAAATGCATAGAAAAAATGCAAAGGTCAAAATGCGGAAGTAAAAACTAGCAGGCAATACTTGCAGGTGCTAGAGACACAGAATAGTTTTCAACAATACGCATTGTATTTTGTTTCAGAGAATCGAAACACTGTCCCATATAGTATAGCAGTGCCGAAGCAATTTATATACCTAAATTTTTTAATGCATTTTCAGCCGCGGCTATTTCTGCTTCTTGCTTCGAAGGCCCGGTACCTCTTCCTACTTCTCCTTGCTGCACAAATGCTGCCACAACAAACACTTTGTTGTGGTCTGGTCCTGTTTCGGAGACAACGCCATAGGTTGGTGTCACGCCTTTCCGTTCTTGTACGATTTCTTGCAGTTTACTCTTTGGGTCAACGTATTGGCCCGACTGAATAATGTGCGGAAGCTCGACTAAAATTTCTCGAGTAATGAAGTCAGTAGCAGGAGCAAAGCCAACATCCAGATAAATTGCACCAATGACTGCTTCTATTGCATTGGCCAATATAACTTGCCGTGCGCGACCGGTATCTTTTGCCTCTCCCCGAGACATGAGCAAATATTGTTCAAGCCCAATACGATTTGCGATCTCCGAGAGCATCTTATAGTTCACCAAAGCGGAACGAAAGTTGGTGAGCTCACCTTCTGAATATGGATATGTTCTATATAAATGCTCAGTAGCTGCCAACTCCAACACAGCGTCCCCCAAAAATTCGAGACGTTCATTGTGGGGCAAAGGAAAACTCCTATGCTCGTTTAAATATGACCTGTGCGTACATGCAGAAATATACAAATCTAAGTTAGAAATTTGTATACCCAGCATTTGTTCTGCTGCAGTTTTCGTAATCATAGCATCTTGCTTTCAGCAAAATGTAGCGTGCAAATCACAAACACCAAATAAGTAACGGGTCGCAATTATCAAATTCCAAACTCAAACGCATTTTTTGAATTTCGAATTTGTAATTTATTTGGGATTGGCTCTTTGTGATTTGGTATTTACACTTGTGCTGGTTTTATTTTATTACTAGTGAACACCATTGCTGCAAAAGCATTATGGTGGGCAGTATAGGAATCGAACCTATGGCCCTCTCTACGTCAAAGAGATGCTCTACCCCTGAGCTAACTGCCCGCAAATTTCGTACAAATACAGCATATACTGTGGTCATATCGTACCATACGAGCCACAGAAAGTGCAAGAAATACCAACAAAACAAAGCAAATTACAGAAAACCGCCCCATCGCACGATAGTGCAGTGGGACGGTTTATTAGAGAGTAGTTTACTCTACCTGTTTTACAACATCTGACTCTGGTACTGCCTCTACAGGCGTTTCTGTTGTTTCTGGTATATGCGCCGTAGGTGCAGATGGGTCCATGACCACTTCTTTAATCTTGCTTTGTGGAATAACTGCTTTCACCAACTCATGGAACTGCTCTTGTTCAATAGTTTCTTCTGTAACCAATACATGCGCAATTTTATCTAAGTACTCTCGATGAGTGGTCAACACTTGCGTGGCTCGTTCGAGCTGTTCGCCCATAATCCTTCTAATTTCAGCATCTACTTCTGCTGCTACTACTTCGCTATAGTTCTTGTGTTCACCTAAATCTCTACCAAGGAAGACTGTTTCGCTTGACTCGGTCAACGTGACTGGTCCAATTGCCTCGCTCATACCATAGGTTGTTACCAACTTACGTGCCATGCTCGTTGCAACTTTCAAGTCGTTCGAAGCACCAGTAGTGAGTTCTCCAAATACTAACTTTTCTGCTGCGTAGCCCCCCAACAGCGCTGCAATTTCATCGAGGAAGCTGGCTTTAGTTTGCATGTGCTTTTCTTCGTTTGGCAGCTTCATGGTGTAGCCAGCAGCTCTTCCACGAGAAAGAATGGTTACCTTATGTACTGGATCTGCCTCAGGCAGCACTGCTCCAATTAACGCATGCCCACCTTCGTGGTATGCAGTCACTTTCTTTTCTGCTGTGCTCAAAATATGGCTCGCCCGTTTTGGCCCAAGCATAACTTTTTCTATCGCTTCACGCAGATCCATGTTCGAAATATCTTGCTTCCCTGCTCGTGCTGCAAGAATTGCGCCTTCATTGAGTAAGTTTGCTAAATCAGCACCAGAAAACCCTGGGGTTCGTTCTGCAATAGTTCTCAACTTCACATCTGCTGCGAGTGGTTTGTTCTGGGCGTGCACTTTTAGTATCTCTTCTCGGTCTTTGATATCTGGCAAGTCCAAAACTACTTGTCTATCAAACCGCCCTGGTCGAAGCAAAGCTGGATCTAGTACGTCTGGTCGGTTGGTTGCAGCAATGACAATAACGTTTGTTTCTGTTTCAAAACCATCCATTTCTACTAAGATTTGGTTTAAGGTTTGCTCTCGTTCATCGTGCCCACCACCAAGTCCAGTTCCACGCTGTCTTCCCACCGCATCAATTTCATCTATAAATACAATACATGGGCTGTTGCGCTTGGCTTTGCGGAATAAATCACGGACACGAGACGCACCAACACCAACGAACATCTCTACGAATTCACTTCCAGAAATATGGAAAAATGGCACGTTCGCCTCACCAGCTACCGCCCGAGCGAGTAATGTCTTACCGACACCAGGACTACCCAAGAGCAAAACCCCTTTTGGAATTTTTGCACCGAGTTGCAAAAACTTTTGTGGGAATCGCAAAAAGTCGACTACTTCACGCAGCTCTTCTTTAGCTTCTTTCGCACCTGCGACATCTGCAAACCTCACTTTATTTTTTCTTTCATCCGACAACTTCACACTGCTCTGTCCAAAAGACATCGCTCTATTGTTTGTCCCTTGTACTTGGCGCATCAAAAAATAGACGAACAAAGAGATAAGCAAGAACGGTAACAAGATAGGCAAAATACTCGACACAAACGTGCTGCCCCATCCAGGGAGTTTGTAATCGATTTGCAATGCCCGAATCCCTTCTGCCGTCACACCACTATCTTTTAAAATAGTGATGAACTCAGTGTTCTGACCTAAGTTAGCAGTAAGCTTTGTATCACTTTCTTTTACTTTGGCAATTACTCTTTCTTGATCTACCACCACAGACTCGACCCTACCACCGTTGACCAAGTTCACTATTTCACTAATGGATACTGACTTTGTCTTTTGGTCGGTAGACAAGGAAGAAAATCCAGCCATAAGAACCAAAAAGATTACAACCGTCAGTATGATATTCCGGATAAGTTTAAACATATTACTAACGTCTAATTTAAAAATAAACGAGCGCTCTTCTTTCTCTATACTACGAACTGAGCGTACGTTTTGTTACAAACATATGGTGGCCGAGGAGGGACTTGAACCCTCATGAGATTTCTCTCGCTAGCTCCTAAGGCTAGTGCGTCTGCCAATTTCGCCACCCGGCCGTGGTCTTTTTTTGATATATGCTCATACATGCATATACTGTATGCCTATTCTATCAGTTCCACACAAAGTTAGCTAGTCAAAAAAAACCCTCGATTCTATGCGAATCGAGGGTTATATGCCCGACAGATTTTAGTTAAACAACACGCCTTGTGTGGCAAAGTTCGTAACAACCGTGACCAGCATATATGCCAAGAGTACAGCGATAAGTCCAATAGCAGCGTAAGTAATTGTCTTGCGACCAGCCTTTGCTTGGTCTTCTGCACCACGAGAGGTAACGTACTGGTACCCACCCAAAATAATCATGAGCACAGCGACCACCCCAGCCAAAGTCAGTAAGATATTCAGCACTCGACGAATGAGCCCACCGAGTGTTGTCTGGCCCGCCAAGCTATCTGCACTGGCCTTGTACGGGTTCGTTGGCAAGCACAACCCGCTCGCATTGTCGTATTGCAACCCCTGCTTCTGACACTCACCGCGTAAGTCTGTCTCTATGGGCTGAGTTGGAGGAGTAGCGCTACCACTACCCGTTGGAGACGGAGAAGCACCGGAAGGCTTTGGTGTTACCGAAGCATTCGGTGTTGAACTAATTATTGGGGTAGGAGAAGTTGTGGCGGCACATGCTTCATTGGCGCAAAGGAGAGACACAGACTTTTCAATAAAATCACCGCTCATAGCTTTCACCAAGAGAACAACTTGTCCTGTAGAATTTTTGGCGACAGCACGCAGAGAGTTTGGCATATCCAAGACAAGCATGCCACCATTCGACCCATTCTTAATAATAGGTACATTTACATCTGCTATCGTTACTGTATCACTCTCTGGATTAAACCCTGAACCGTACAAAAGAATGTACGAATCATCTACTGTAATCCCTGGATAACATTCTTCAGGAATAGTTGAAGGAGGTTTGATTGTTTTGCAACTATAAATATTTGTAATATCACCAAACGCAGCTAAGACAAAATTAGGAATAAAACTCGTTAACGAAATGAAAGCCACGAGGAAGAAATAGGTAAATAAGTATTTAATAGTTTTCATATTATTAGATTTGACCATCTAGCGCGTTACTTATAGTAGACACCAGCATGTAAGATAGTATTACTATTATCATACCAGTTACCGCATAGGTAATAATCCGGCGAGCCTTCTTAGCTTTGTCCTCTGCCCCTGCTGCGGTGACATAGGTAAAGCCACCAAAAATTATCATGAGCACAGAAATTGCCATGAGCAACCCTAGTAAAACGTTGATGACTGCGACAATCACATCTCCAATGGTTTGCGATTGGGCAAGTTCACCTTGATACTGGAACTCACCCGCTATGCCTTTGAGACCATCTTTCACACTGCCACCAGCATTTGGGTTTACCGTAGGCTTCGGCGTGGTGCTCCCACCACCCGATGCGCCCCCTCCACCAGTAGGTGCAGTGCTTGGTGCCACCCCTCGGATAGACAGATTCACTGGTGCGCTCGGCACATTTCCTTGATCAATTATTACAGCAACTTGGTGTGCAGAGCCAGGCTCTATATCTTGTGGTAACGCAGCTACAACTGTGGCTAAATTTCCTCCATTGCGTACAAAGTTTTGTTGTTGCAGTTCAGTAGAACCGTCTAGGAACACTTTCAGCGTATTGTACTGGAAGACATTACTCACCACAAGCACAACGTATTCGCTTGGCTTCATTTGCGACAAACTAAAGCAAGAGTTTGCCGGAGAAGAAATTTGTGGGCATGCACGACTTTCTACGATCACTGGATCACTCGCGCTTTGTTGCCCGTACGCTGTCAGCGGAGTCGCTACTGCAAAGAGTAAAACAAAAAAAATCCGAGCTACAAAGAAGCTCCGAGACAATGAACCAAAATTAAAATTTCTAAAAAGCATATCTATTTGTGTTTAGAAAAATAAACACGGCAGTACTACTAACATTTTCTTAGAAGAAATCCCGCGTATATTTTTCTGTTAAAGAAACCGGTTCGCCTTCACTGCGCCGAGTGGCTGCAGCCAAGCTCTAGAAGAGAGGTAACACGACGCAGTGTAGGCGAAAAGCGGTTAAGATTGGAGTCTATCCGCACTAAAGAAGTTGGAAACCACGTTGGCAATAACATATGCCAAAATGATGATTACAAGTCCGATAATAGCGTTGACAACGGTTGTACGACCCTTCTTTGCGCGACCTTCGTCACCAGCAGAAGTTACGTACATGAACCCACCAATGATAATCATGAGCACGTCAACAGCCAATACAATCGCCAAAATCCAGTTAATGATTCTGATGATAATACCGTTGATAGACAAGTTGTCTTCACAATTCAAACCAGTGGCACAAAGACCGCTTGGAGCAGTCAATTTAGCTGCACTTACAGTAACTGGAGCGAGGATAAGAGCAAATACAAGCAAAGCTTGAGCCCAACCAAGCCAGTTAACATTCTTCAACATTTGTTTCAAATCTATTCACCCCCTTCCTTAAAGCGCGGAATCTCCACGCCATGAATACTTTTTGAGTATACCACATTAGTGGCAATTGCGCTAGGGCAGCAAGTAACGAGTAACTAGTCGCCTCTTCGGCGACCCACCGAAGAGGTGGGTAGCGAGCCCGCTCAAGCGGGTCCCGCAGAATGCGGGGAAACGAGAAAGACAAGAGAGTCTTCACGTCGCAACGTCGAACGAAAGAACCATAAGTCTTCACGTCTTAATGTCGTAACGTCTTGATGTCAAAAGAACTGCAAACTCAAAAGACAAAACGTAAAACTGTAACTGCAAACTCAAAACTGAATTGCATTTGTTTGGAGTTTTACTATTGGAATTTATTTGCTATTTCGTGCTTGTGGTTTGGTGCTTCTGACAACAAAGGTTACCTTCGTAGAGTACGAAGGTAACCTTTGTTTTTACTACCACCTAGAACCTAATTCCTGCTTCCTAGAAAATCGTGCTTTGTGTCGCAAACCGAGTTGCAATAGCGACAATAGAATACGCAAACAGTGTGGCTATTAAACCAATAAGTGCCCATTGAATTGTTTTCTTACCTGCACCTGCTTTTTTGTCGTCCCCTGCCGCAGTCATGTACTTATACCCGCCAATCACAATAAACAGAACAGCGAGTATACCAACAAACGTAAACGCAAGTCGAATTATTTTGTTTAACCCTTGACCTGGGCTATAACAATTAAGCGCGAGTGACCCAGGGACGCTGCCCCCAAAATCAGTAAAACTTTGTTCCAGATCTTTACACTCTTTTGTAAGGTCGTTGCTGTATCCAGCGTTACCAGTAGTTCCGGTAGAATTACCGCCAGTCTTAATTGTTCCATCCACACAAGGGCCAGTCATACCAAGCCCTGGTTCAAACGAATTCCATGTTTCAGGCCCTACTACCCCTTCGGTACAGTTAAGACCTTTATCTTTTTGCCATTTCTGCACTTGCTGTAAGGTCTTTGCGTCGAACACTGGCGCAGTATCACCTTCCAAATCAAATGCAGGGGAAGGAGTTTGTTTGTTGTTCAAGTGCCACTTAATGCGCTGCACACACGTACCACGACTTCCAACTTTTTGCTCTGGGTACTGCGGACACGCAAACGGATTTGTTGCTTGTGCGTAAACTGCACCAGCAGAAAGGAGAAATAAAACCCCTACCAATAGTGCATGCTTGCGAATAAAAAAGATGATTTGGTTCATATAATTCTCAATATAGTTTTACCATTCGCAATGCAAATGATTTCCTTCGTTAATCGCCCCAGTTGCACCATACTGTTTGCAAATCGCCAAAATACTTGCGGCGTTCAAAGTTTGGTCAATATCAAACGCTTTGCCAGAGTAGTGCGCTGAAGCTCGCGTATTATGTGCACTACCCGCAATAGCGGTTATTGGACATATGCTCGAGTAGCCAGCACCATAGATAGCGAGCATTGCTTGGAGCATACGTGGGTCCAGCGTCGTAGACCCCCCAATAGTGGTAGAACCGTAACTACTTCGCTTTGCAGCTCTCCCTGCAGCAACATCTACTATGTTATCTCGTGCTGTTGCACCATCTCCTACACCCAGCCCACTAATATGGGAATCTCGAAAACAACCAGCACCCAATGTTTGCAATATCTTTTGCGCAAGTTCCTGCGACGACCCAGATGGGGCAGGCACAGTGCCAGTGGTACCAGATGGCGCTGGTGTAGGGTTGGTTCCGCCACTATTTTCCCCAGGGTTTATCAGTTGAAAACCGCTATTTGGATCGGTAAATCCGCCAGGGTTAGACAGCGGTGCATCACCCCCTTGAAAGCCTAATATAGTAAACACACTGCGAACCAACAAAAATGCGACAAGGATAATGGAGAGTCCAATCACCGAATTCTTTACAGACTTCTTACCAGTTTCTACCTTGCTTTGGTTACCAGCGGAAGTGACCATGAGCGCACCACCCCACACAACACCACCCACTGCCGCAACAGCAGCACCAGCAAGCATGTAGTCAATGAACGCAATAGCAGTGTTAAAAAAATCTCCAAACTTGCAACTATCTTCAATCTTCCCCCCATCACCATTACCACACGTAACCAGTGCAGCGTGAGCAATGTTGGTATCCATGAGCACCAAAACGAGCACGAGCAAAGCTAGTGAACCGAAAAATATGTGAGCGTGTTTTATGTGTGCAAACTTCATACGGTTGTTTAATTTGTAAAAGGCATGTTGCCAAAAACCGTTATTGTCTCTGCAAGAAACTTTGGACGAGCGCAATAACCGAGAACGACATAAGCGCAACTATTAAACCAATAACCGCCCACTGAATAGTTTGCTTACCAGACGTAATATTTTTTTCGTTCCCCTGCGAAGTTACCATCTTAACTGCTCCCACAATAATAAAGAACACCGCAAGCGCACCAAGCATCGTCAAAATAAATCGTATCGCCGCGACCAACAATTCACCAAGTGAGTTAAATGGAATCGGGTTTTGGATTGTGGCAATCACCCCCGGCGTAAAGGTTGGAGAAGGGGTTGTAGATGGAGTTTCGGTTGCCCCTGATGGAGTAGGCGCTCCGCTAGGAGCACTGCCAGTCACACTGATTGTGCTTGTAGCGCTATAAACAAAGTTATCACGCAAACTTGCATCTCTAAGATTTATAAACCCACGTAACTGTATCTTAGACCCTGCCTTAGGTACTGCCCCAAGCGTGTCGGGTAGATTACTAGTCGTTATTGTCTGCTTAACTTCGTATTGAGTAGGACTCACTGCTGTGATAACACCATTTCCAATAAACTGATTTGCATCTTTCACAAGTGCGTCAAAACCACGGAATGCTGTAACACTAGACCATGTGGATGTATCGCACTTAGCAGCGTCATTAAAATCTACCTTCATGTACAAAACAACACTAAGTGATCCGATTTGGGCAGGAATCAGCTCTGTAATTTGTTTACCATTTGTTTCAGTCACTGCAAAATACAATGACGCCTTACAGTCCCCGGCAATACTAACTGCCTTACCCACGCCAGGAAACAAAAAAGTTAATGCAAGTAAAGAAGTAAACAAACCGAATATACGCTTTTTATTTTTAAGCATATCTAAATTTCAAATAATTACTTTCAAAAGAAATAAATACCAAACTATGAATACTCAACCGAAAATTAAACGAACTAGATCATATAACTTTTTTAAGCATATCACACAGGTATTACTTTAACCAATACGAATTTTGAGGAGCCATTCATAATAAAACAGCTCCTTAAATATGAGCTCAAATTTCGTTTCCAACTAAGAAATTCAAGATCTGTGGGAGTAACTCAAGCCGCACTATTCTGCACACCAAAGGAATGGGAATTGCACGATCTCATGAACTTAGGTCAGCCCCCAATGCGATAATTGACTATACAATATACTTGACAAATATCATAGTTTGTGATTAAATACCAAATATGTTTTCTTTTTTGATTCCCTTCTAGAAAATAGCTTAAATTAGAGGTTTTTCTGAGCATCAGAAGCTATTTTCCAGCAGGGCATCCTTGCTGGTATGTAACAAAGCGTTATGTACATTCGTTCTTTGAAAATTTAGGTTAGCAAAATACAAAAACAAGAGAGGTAAATATGGGAAGTAATATCCTCATATACGTTTCACTCCTTTTAGAAGCAATTGGTCTTGGTTTAATTTTTTTGTTCTGGCAGCAGAAGAAAAAAACTATACCAATTCCTCTGCAAACGAAAGAAGTCCATGCCGAAAGACATGGGACCGAAGTGATAATAACACTTGACCCCGCGCTCGCGGCGGCCAAGCACGAGAAAGACAATAAGCAAAAGCTTACAACAAAAGTTCTAACTCTTGTAAAAAAGTGGAAATCACAAAAAAACTTGCAATTTGCTTTTTTGGCAGCGTGTGCAATAGCATCACTTATGTTTTGCTTTTGGTATCCCAAAACTGGCATTATCTTGTTTGTGATATGTGTTTTTTGCGGAATTTTGACACTGCGAATGCAGTTTCAAAAAAACGCAGAAAATGCGGAGCACTCAGAGAAAGAAAAAGTACAGCATCTATCACTGTTAATGGTAGCCATTTTGAGCGCTGGGATTCCAGCACTACTATGCACACCTTTTTTCCCAAAGCTGGGTTTATTCGGAGCAGAACTCCTTTTCCTACTCGTCTTGAGGTGGGTATGGTATAAATGGCGGGCTTGTGAAAACTTTGTTTTCCGACCGCTACTCATGGGAGTATTC
>CAZZBG010000001.1:34108-57761 GCA_964652865.1 uncultured Candidatus Saccharibacteria bacterium | reverse complement strand
CAGGGCAACCACCCCGTGTGCATGCGCCAACCACAAGAACAGGAAAAGATTTGCGCGAAGAGGTGATTGACCCGAGCTTCAATTTTGATGGACCGGAGGAGATATAGAAGCTAGGAGTTAGGAAATAGGAGTTAGGGGTTGAGAATACGAAATGCTTAATTCGTAATGCGCAATCCCTTCAAAAATACAAATTGCGTAGTGTACGATAAATGCGGGGGAAAGTCAATAATTCTTTGACAAGCGAAAGTGCTATTAGGTATAATCTTGAGTGCGTACAGGCAACTGTAATGCAGTTTGTTTTGTCTCGCTATTAATTAATTAGTTCGCTCTGGACTCGAGGATTTTGTAGGTTTTTACCTGCAAATAGTTTTCGGGAAAAAGAGAGTCCCTCGGCTCTGAACCTAGATGCATCAGGTGCAGGGGCGAGGATATCTCGAGCGGCAAAAGGATACACACATGGCAGAACAGTTTGATCGTTCCAAGCCACACGTGAATGTAGGTACCATTGGTCACGTTGACCACGGTAAAACCACATTGACCGCGGCTATCACGACCGTCTTAGCTAAGACCGGTCACTCTAAGGCTCGCGCCTATGACCAGATTGATAATGCTCCGGAAGAAAAAGCCCGTGGTATTACCATCAACACCGCTCACGTAGAATATGAGTCAGAAAAGCGTCACTACGCTCACGTTGACTGTCCTGGTCACGCTGACTACATCAAGAACATGATTACCGGTGCAGCTCAAATGGATGGTGCTATTTTAGTAGTATCCGCTGCAGACGGTCCTATGCCTCAGACTCGCGAGCACATCTTGCTTGCTCGTCAGGTAGGTGTACCATACATCGTTGTTTTCATGAACAAAGTAGATATGGTAGGGGACGCAGAACTCCTTGACTTGGTAGAAGAAGAAATTCGCGACCTGCTCAAGAAGTACGAATTCCCAGGTGCAGAAATTCCTGTAATCCGTGGTTCTGCTTTGAAAGCTTTGGAAGGTGATACTTCTGAACTTGGTGAACCAGCAATCATGAAGCTTGTTGAAGCTTTGGATACATATATCCCTGAGCCAACTCGCGCAACCGACCAACCTTTCCTCATGCCAATCGAAGACATCTTCACTATTGAAGGTCGTGGTACTGTGGTAACCGGTCGTATCGAACGTGGTGTTGTAAACATCAACGACGAAGCAGAAATTGTTGGTTTGAAACCAACCGCAAAGACTGTTGTAACCGGTATCGAAATGTTCAACAAACAGTTGGACAAAGGTATGGCTGGTGACAACGCAGGTTTGTTGCTCCGCGGTATCAAGAAAGAAGAAGTAGAACGTGGGCAGGTTTTGGCCAAGCCAGGTTCTATTACTCCTCACACTGAATTCTCCGCTGAAGTATATATCTTGACCAAAGATGAAGGTGGTCGTCACACACCATTCTTCAAAGGTTACAAGCCTCAGTTCTACGTTCGCACAACCGACGTGACTGGTGAAGTAACTTTGCCAGAAGGTACCGAAATGGTTATGCCTGGTGATACCATTACCGTTACCGTTAAGTTGATTACTCCAGTTGCTTTGGAAGAAAAAGGCAAATTCGCTATCCGCGAAGGTGGCCGTACCGTAGGTGCTGGTGTAGTTACCAAAATCTTGAAGTAGTCTCCTCGGCTACCGAGATAAGCTTTTAGCTTCTAGCTACTAGTTTTTGAGAGACAAAGAGCCTTGCGATTTCGCAAGGCTCTTTTGTTTTAATCCCGTTACCATGGTCACCTTCGTAACGGTTACGAAGGTGACCATTGTAACGGAATGTGGTAGGATACGACAAAACCAAACGGGGTAACTTCACCCCCCAACAACACATACCCAAGGAGGGTTGTTATGGCTATAAAGTTACTGATTTATTTTCCAGCGGGTTCTGTGGGCGACTACTTACCACTTTTAGACACTATAACGACTGAGTTAATGAACAGTGTAGTTCATTTTACTCTAGTCTTTCCGGATTCCGACTTCCAGCTCACCGACATGGAGGTGTATGAGGCTTGGTATAAGTCAAAATTACCGGAACTTTGGAATTACTACCGGTGTTGTACCGTAGTCCAAAAGGATAATAAAAAGTATGATGCTGTTATCTTTATTACCCAACAGAAGTTTCTTCCACGTATTGAAGCTGAGCTTGCAAAGTTTGATGGAGTGGCGAAGTATGTCGCCCTGCATACTCATGCTAGGTATTACTGCTTTTATCCAAAGGCTATGCAAGGGCTGGGCAGACTGGTAAAGGGCTTACCCGCTGAGAGGACTTGTTTGCATTACTACTATTCAAACTATGGTAGTTTGTATGACGAATTAAAAGGCGCAGTGCAGAGTCTCCATGTTCAATGGTAGTGCATGTCGTAAATCATTTGTAGCGGTCAGTGCGCGTTCGCACACTGACCGATATCTTTTCAGAAAGGTTTGCGAGTGCCATGGTCGTAAAGTAGACGGCCGTCTAAATTACGACCGAGTGCATTTAAGGGGTTTTGAGTTGGGTCGACTTAGTTCAATTGCCATATACCTTAGAAATAGAAAAGCCGCAGAAGTGATTGATTCACTTTGCGGCTTCGTTTTTTTTCTGTCTCCTCCTGTTATTTTCTCCAGATGGCATCTTTAATGCCACCTATCCCGGTTTTGTGGGTACACCCTTGCGGGAAACCCTCAAAGAGGATTTCAACGGTATGGCCTACCACTGAAATTATTATCCCCTCCGATCCTGCGTCCACAAACCCATTGAACGAATCAATGGGAGCTTGCGTCACAATCCATGCACCAATTTTCATTTTTTTTAGCTCCTTTTGTTGCTTTATTTTTTGCGCCACTCAAGGAGTGGCTTTCCATTGAAAAATGCCTGAAGGTTGGAGTTCTCGGTGGGTGTGAGAAAGTTGAATGTTCCAGCTTCTGTTATAACATACGTGATGCCTTCATCGGGCAGTCTCCCACCGTCGATCGTATTTGTTCGTTTGCCGCCAAGTAAAACGACTGACTCTCGCAGGCTTCCTTTTTGCAACGGTAAACAGATTTGGAAAGCTGTACCATCATCTGTTACGCCGTAGTAGAGCTCTTCGCAGAAAACCTTTTTCCCGTTATCAATAATATAGCGGGTATTCTGTTCTCTTTGGGAGTCGAGGAGGGCCGCGACTCCGAAGAGCGCGCAGGCTGCTAGTAAGCAGAGAAAAATCACTGCTTTGTCTTTGGCGCTCAACCTTTTTAGTTTCATAGATTTCCTTTGTATGCAGGGTGGCTGAAGCGCGGCCCTGCGGTAGAGTTTGCAGAAAAATGGTGTTTTCCTGCTTGTGGGTGGGGGAGTTACCCCCCCGCAACACTAGAACGTATCCACTTGGACACGCTTAGCCGACTGCATACAAAGAAAGGATCGGGTTGGGAAAGGGCTATCTGTAGAACGGCATTTTGACATATTTCAGGTAAATTGTCAATATTTAACAGAAAATCACTTTTAGTTGTTGACAGTTTTTTTAGTTTCCGCTAGAATTAGCCAGAAGGTTTTAATAAATATTAAAGCCATTCACACACGGTCATTTTTAAGCTTATTTAAGCTTAAAAGCGCAGAAATTCTGCAGTTGATCTCATATTTTTATAGGACTTTTGTCAAATGGATAAGGCACAATCGGCTAAAACCCGAATTCGCATTAAAATTCGTGCATACGACAGCAAGCTTATTGACCAATCTGCACGTCAGATTGTAGATACTGCTAAGCGCAGCGGTGCGTCTGTTCATGGCCCATTGCCATTACCAACAGATCGCAAGCGCTACACCGTGCTTAAGTCGACTTTCGTGCACAAAGATTCTCGCGAACAGTTTGAAATGCGCACGCACAAACGCCTTATCGATATTCTCGACGCTAACCCAAAGACAGTTGACGCTCTTACGAACTTAAACTTGCCAGCTGGGGTAGATGTAGAGATTAAGATGTCCTAATCTCCATAATCCACGAATACGCAGATTTTACAGATATCAGAGCTTGCTTTGCTGTTTGTAGAAGCTGTATATTCGTGGATAATGCATTCACAATGTAGATGTGTTCCCGATTAACCGTCGGGATAACCACCTACCAAAATATTTGGGTTTATTCCTAATTGTTTTGGTGGGCGTTGCCCATCTTTTTATTTAGTTAGTTTTAGTAACTGTATATTTCATCTCACTCTCACCAGTGGGGCCCATGAAATCAATGCAGAAAAGAGAGCATCATATATATGAACTTCATAGTAGGTAAGAAACTGAACATGACGCAGCATTTCCTAGAAAGTGGAGAAGTTGTTCCAGTTACTATTGTTCAAGCAACCCCAGTGGTTGTTACCCAAGTCAAAACCAAGGCTGGGAAAGAAAAGTACGAAGCAGTCCAGATTGGCGTAAAATCCTCGATTGCTGGTACTCGAAATCACAGCAAAGCGGTAAAGGGGCACATTAAGGAAGCTAAAGTAGGTAAGTTGGTAGAGTTTCCTGTGCAAGATGCTTCTAGCTACAGCGTGGGGCAAACATTAGATCTTTCTACATTCCAAGTTGGTGAACTCGTGAACTGTGTCGGTACCATGAAGGGCCGAGGGTTCGCTGGTGCAATCAAGCGTCACGGGTTTGCTGGGTTTCCTGCAAGCCACGGTCACAACCGACCACGTAGCGTTGGTAGCATTGGACAACGGTTCCCACAGCACGTTCGCAAAGGTCTCCGCATGGCCGGCCACATGGGTACCACCCAAGTAACCGTAAAGAACTTGCAAGTGGTCAGTGTTGATCCAGCTCGTGGGTTACTTGCACTCAAAGGTGCTGTCCCTGGGGCTCGCAATGGAATGCTAAAGATAGTCTCCACTGGTAAAGTCAAACCAGTTGGCAAACCAGTAGAAGTAAAGGAAGAGAAGAAGAAAAAGTAGACTCAGTGACATAGTGTCTGTAGCGAGGTGAATAACCCCTACACACGCTGAATACCTTATAAACTTTACGAACTATTTTTATGAAAGTTTCTGTATATAATCAAAAAGGTGCTGTTGTTGGAGACGTAGAGCTGCCAGATACCTTGTTCTCTGTTGCTCCTGACCAACATTTAATGGCAGAAGCAGCACGCATCCAGTTGTCCAACTCTCGTGTTGGTCTTGCAAACACTAAGACTCGCGGTATGGTGAGCGGTGGTGGTAAGAAGCCTTGGAAGCAAAAAGGAACTGGCCGTGCTCGTGCTGGTTCTACCCGTTCTCCATTGTGGCGTCATGGTGGTGTGACCTTCGGTCCTTCCACAGATCGCAACTGGGAACGCAAGCTCAACAAGAAGGCGAAAGTGAAAGCCTTAGCAATGTCCTTGTCCGACAAAGTCACAGCTAACCGCTTGTACGTAGTAGACAACGTTGTCTTACCAGAAAACAAGACAAAGTTGGTTGCGCAAATGTTCAAAGATTTTGGTGCTCAAGTATCAGACTTTGGCAAAAAGCACTTACTGATTGCTTCTTCTGGACACAAAGGTATAGTGAGAGCTTCTCGTAACTTGCCACTCTGCACTCCAATTTCCGCTAGCACTCTGAACATTGTAGAAGTCTTGAAGGCAGACAACGTGATTATCTTGAAAGATGCATTGCCAGTCCTCTTGAAGACATTTGTTCGCACCGAGAAGAAAGAGAAAGCAGCGTAAGACAGTTTTAAAGTAGAAAGTTTGTAAAGCCCATAAAGTTATTAGGTCTTTACTTTACAAACTTTATAAACTTGATGAACTTTTAACTAATTTTATGGCAACAACAAGCAACAAATCGAAAGGAAGCGGTAGATCGGTGATTGCTCCATCGGAGCGCTCGCTTATCCGGCAGCCACGTTTGTCTGAAAAAGCAGTCGCTGCAAACAGCCAGAACAAATACGTGTTTACCGTTGATGTAAAAGCTACCAAACTCCAAATCCGTCGCCACTTAGAAGCTCTCTACGGCATTACCGTTGCAGGCGTGAACACAATCCGCATGGATGGTAAAGTACGCAGATATGGTAAGACAGTTGGAAAGACAAAGGCATTTAAGAAAGCAATTGTTACCCTTACCAAAGATTCCAAGAAACCAGAAGTATTAGAAGCAGCATAAAGTTCGCCGATGGCGAAAGTGCATAGTGCGTAGTGCTCAGTCACTCGAGTGGCACACTAAGTACTAAGAACTAAGTACTAAGAATTTATTTTTTATGGCAGTAAAGAATTACAAACCAACCACAGCAGGAAGACGTTTTGCAAGCGTTACCGATTTCTCTGCTTTGACCAAAGGCGCAAAACCAACCAAGCGGTTGATTGTAAGCCAATCGGTAAAAGCAGGTAGAAACAACAGTGGAAAAATTACCGTGAGACATCGCGGTGGTGGTGCTCGAAACAAAGTTCGTTTGGTAGACTTTTCCAGAGCCGACCGACGTGATATTCCTGGTACCGTTAAGAGCCTCGAGTATGACCCAAACCGCACTGCATTTATCGCTCTGGTTGCATACGCAGATGGGGTAAAGCGATACATGTTGGCTCCACAAGGGCTCAAGGTTGGGCAGAAGATTATGTTCTCTGCCGGGGCCGAAATCGCTCCAGGTAACAGACTGCCTATCAGCTCTATCCCTGTTGGTACCTTGATCCACGATATCGAAATTGTTCCTGGGCATGGCGGTACAGTAGCTCGCAGCGCTGGTAACTACGCAATTTTGCAAACTATAGAAGCTGGCTTCGCACTGTTAAAGCTTCCAAGTGGTGAAATCCGCAAAGTGCGCGAAGCATGTGCAGCAACTGTTGGTGAAATTTCTAACTCTGATTGGATGAACGTGCGGTTGGGTAAAGCAGGACGCCGCCGACACATGGGTTGGAGACCAAGCGTTCGTGGTAAGGTTATGAACCCTGTAGATCACCCACATGGTGGTGGTGAAGGACAGAACCCAATTGGTTTGAAATATCCAAAGACTCCTTGGGGAAGACATGCACTTGGCGTGAAGACCCGAGACAAGAAGAAGGGGAGTAAGAGTTTAATTATCAAGCGCAGACCGAAGAAGTAATCAATCCAGCTATTAGCTTCCTAGCTTCCTAGCTTGCCAGCTCTCGGTGGGTATCTACCCTGAAGCTAAAAAGCTAAAAGCAATAAGCTAAAAAGCTTACTACATTATGTCAAGAAGTTTAAAAAAAGGACCGTTCATAGATGAAAAGCTGCTTAAGAAAGTAGCAGCGAGCAAGCGCGGTGACAAGATCAAGACTTGGTCTCGTGACAGCACTATCTCCCCAGAAATGGTTGGTCTCACGTTCATGGTGCATAACGGTAAAACATTTATCGAAGTGTACGTTACTGAGAACATGGTTGGGCACAAGCTTGGTGAATTTGCTCTCACCCGTAAATTCTTCCGTCATGGTGGTAAGATGGCAAAAGAGCAAGAGGCAGCTGCAGCAGCAGCTGAAAAGAGCAAGCTTCAAGCAGCAAAAGCTCCAGCAAAGAAATAATATAGTAGGGTATAGCTTATAGCTTATAGGTTATAGGGAATGCAGAAATGCTTCCTTCTAATCTCTATCCTCTAATCTCTATCCTCCACCCTTATATATATGGCAGACAAGACTACACAAAAGAATACAGAGACTACAGTGGTTGCGCATGCTCGAAACATTCGCATTGCTCCTCGTAAGTTGCGCTTAGTAGCCAATATGGTACGCCGTATGCGAGCACAAGACGCATTGGTACAGCTTATGTTCACCAACAAAAAAGGTGCATCGATTGTCAGCAAGCTTATCCAGTCTGCGATAGCAAATGCTGAGCACAACTTTTCTCTTGATGCTGCTGGGTTGTACATTTCGAGCATTACCTGCGACGCAGCTTCTGTTATGAAGCGATTCATGCCACGTGCTCGAGGAAGTGCTTCACCACTCAACCGACGCATGTCTCACTTGCACGTTACCCTCGTTTCCAAAGCAACTCCTGGTGCTGCTCCAAGCAGATTCCGCGGATTACTGAAGCGGGCAAAGACTACAGAACCAAAACAGGCTACTCCGGAAACAGCAGAAATCATTTCGCAAGACGCGAAAATTCCTGAAGCACCAAAGTCTGGACAGGTACTGAAAGCGAGCAAGGTACAGCAGAAACGTCGATTGTTTAACCGCAAATCTGGAGAGTAATTTAGTTTATAAAGTTCATAAAGTTGAAAGTTCATAAAGTATAACTTTATACACTTGATACACATTTAACTAATTTTATGGGTCACAAAGCAAATCCAACATCACTTCGCTTGCAGATTACTGACACCTGGAAATCCAAATGGTTTTCCGCTGGTCGGTTCGCTGAATATCTTCGCGAAGATGTTTCTATCCGCTCCTTTCTTGAACACGCGCTTCGCCGCGCAGGATTGGTTCGCATAGACATCGAACGAAGCAGCGCAGGAATTTTGAGCGTCATTATTAAGACCACAAAGCCTGGTATCATTATTGGCAAGGGTGGCGCTGGTATTGAAGAACTCAAAAAGAAGCTGCTCAAGAAGCTGAATATTAAAACTGAAGTACGCATCAACATCGAAGAAATCCGCGATATAAACTTGCAAGCACAAGTGATTGCAAACGGTATCGTTGAACAAATCGAAAAGCGCGTTGCATTCAGAAAGTTAATGAAGCAATCTATCGAGCAAGTGATGAACGGGGGAGCTCGTGGAGTAAAAGTAGCAATTGGTGGTCGGTTGAACGGTGCAGAAATTGCTCGTACAGAGCATTTGTCTGCAGGTAAGATCCCTCTCCACACACTCCGCAGCGACATTGACTTTGCACGAAGCACCGCGTACACCACGTACGGTACTATTGGCGTAAAGGTTTGGATTTACCGCGGTGATATATTTGCTAAGAAAGGTGCAGTAACCGCAAAGACTGAAGCAGTGGCTTCCTAATTTAAGAGCTATTTAGCGACACACGTATGTTATTACCGAAAAAGTTAAAACATAGAAAGCACCACAGAGGACCAATCCGTGGCAGTTCTACCGCCGGCAACGATATTTCTTTTGGGCAGTTTGCACTCAAGAGTCAAGAGTCTGGTTGGGTTACCGCCCGGCAGATCGAAGCAGCACGTCGAGCGATGACTCGCTCCGTACAGCGTGGTGGTAAGATCTGGATTCGCATGTTCCCTGATAAACCAATTACCAACCACGGTAACGAATCCGTGATGGGTGGTGGTAAAGGTGGCGTAGACCATTTTGTAGCAGTGGTAAAGACCGGCAAGATTTTGTTTGAAATGGACGGGGTAACTGTAGAACAAGCTCGAGAAGCTATGCGACTCGCTGCTCACAAGTTACCAGTAAAGACTAAATTCCTTATTAAGTAATTCTTTATGAAGACGAAAGAAATTGAGTCAAAGACTGATGCAGAGCTCGCGCAAGAGCTTTCCAAACTCAAGACTGAGTTGCAAGAGTTGCGCACCAAGCTTCGCATGGGACAAGTAAAAAATGTCCGCCAAGCACGAGTCATTCGCGTGACCATTGCTCGAATATTGACCGCTCTTCATACTCGCTAATTTTATTTCCTAGGCTAATTCTAATTGTATGGAACGTACTGAAAAAACTTCACCGCAGGTGTTCTCGGGAACAGTAGTTTCCGCTAAGACACCACAAACAGTGGTAGTCGAAGTGAAAACTTCCCGACGCCACGCTAAATACCACAAAGCCTATACTGTGACCAAGCGGTATAAAGCTCATGTGGATGCTGACACCTTTGCCGTAGGTGACGCTGTGCAGATCGCTGCGTGCCGTCCGATTAGCAAAGATAAACGCTTTAAGGTTATTAACAAAGCTTAAAAAGAGCCTCACTCTACTTTTATGTTACAAGTACGATCATTAGTAAAAGTTGCAGACAATACCGGCGCCAAATTGGTGAATGTGTTCTCAGTCAACGGTAAGAACGGACGCAGATTCGCACGATTGGGCGATATTATCTCTGGCTCAGTTCGCCAAGTTTCTCCTGGTGGACAGGTGAAAAAAGGAGATAAGGTGTACGGTGTGATTGTTAGAACTCGCAAAGAAGTCCGACGCGATGACGGTTCCTACATCCGGTTCGATGAAAACGCAGTCGTCTTGGTAAACAAAGACAGTGTTGACCCTCGCGGGACACGTATCTTTGGACCAGTTGCTCGTGAGCTTCGAGAAAAAGGGTTTGCAAAAATTGTTTCTTTAGCACCAGAAGTTTTGTAACCCAACGTACACACTCTAAGAACGTAATGATCTTTTAACGCTATGTCTATGAAGATGAAAATTAAGAAAGGCGACACAGTCAAAGTTTTGTCTGGTAAGGACAAAGGGAAGACTGGCAAGATTGTTTCCGTGGACAGCAAGACTGCAAAAGTAGTCGTGGAGAATGTCAATATTCATACACGCTTCGAACGCAGTAAGAAAGCTGGTCAGCCTGGAACAAAAGTCAGTGCTCCTGCACCGCTTCCGGTAGGTAAGGTTCAGCTTGTTGACCCAGCTTCTGGAAATCCAACTCGCGTTGGCTACACAATCCTAGAAAATGGTTCTAGACAGCGAATAGCACGAAAGACAGGAAAAGCAGTATAGAGAAGTGCTGAATGCAAAATGCTGAATGCAACCAATATTGCACTTCTCATTTCGCGCATAGCATGTAACATTCTACATTTATTTTATGGAAAGATTACGCGAACAATTTAATAAGACTGTCTCACCTGCAGTGGCGAAGGAATTTGGGTACACCAACCCAATGAGCATTCCGCACATTGAAAAGATTGTGATTAACGTTGGTGTGGGAAAGATTGGTCGAGACGCAAAGGTTATCGACATGGTAGTGGAAGACCTGCGTAAGATTACCGGTCAGCAACCAGTAAAGTCCTTGGCAAAGAAGTCAGTTGCAGGATTTAAGCTACGCGAAGGTCAAGTAGTTGGTGTGAAAGTAACGTTGCGCGGTGACCGGATGTACAGTTTTCTCGATAAGTTGATCAATGTTTCGTTGCCTCGCGTTCGTGATTTTCGCGGAGTAAAGGCAAATGGCTTCGATGGTCGTGGAAGCTATCACTTGGGTCTGCGAGAACATTTGGTGTTTCCAGAAGTGTCGAATGATGCGCTTGAGCATACCTTTGGAATGGAAATCTCCATTGTGACTACTGCAGGGAGAGATGATGTGGCTCGTGCGATACTGAAACATTTTCGTTTTCCTTTTGCTACTGAATAACTAAATGCAGTGCTTAGTACTTAGTGCTTAGAGTTGAGTCAAACACATGACTGAATCTTATGCACTAGGCACTATGCACTCAGTACTAACTTTTTATGGCTACTAAAGCTCATATTGCTAAAGCAAACAGAAGTCTGGTTAAGCCCAAATATCCAACTCGCGTTATCCGACGCTGCTGGAAGTGCGGTCGAAAAGCAGCATACATGCGTGACTTCAAGTTATGCCGTATCTGTTTCCGAGAACTTGCCTCTCGCGGAGAAATCCCTGGGGTCGTAAAGGCAAGCTGGTAAATACGTAAGCGGGAAATAAGGCTTGCGTCTAAGTCCACACGCTTAATTCAAGTTCTTAATTCCTATATTTTATCCACATTTATGGTTACTGACTCTATCGCTGACATGTTAACTCGTATCCGCAACGCTGTGCGCGCCAAACAGGTGCAAACAGTTGTGCCGTATTCCAAGCTTAAGAAAAGCTTGGCAGACCTTTTACTCGCTACTGGGTATATTGGTGGCGTGCAAGTTGTGGGTGAAGCAAAAAAGCTAATTCAAATCCAATTAAAGTACAAAGACGATGCGTCTGTACTGACGGATCTCAAACGAATTAGCAAACCAGGACAACGGATTTATCTTTCTGCTACACGTATTCCACGAACCTCAAGCGGGTATGGTATTACGGTAGTCTCTACCTCACAAGGTTTGATGACCGATGCACAAGCACGGAAAGCAAAGGTCGGTGGGGAAGTAATTTGCCAAGTTTGGTAAGTAAACAGCTTCTAGCTGTTAGGAGCTAGCTTCTAGAGAAACTCAGTTTCTCCAGAGCCTAGCGCCTAGAAGCTAGAACCTAGAAGCTAAATACTTTTTATGTCAAGAATTGGAAAAAAACCAGTAGTAGTACCAAGCGGCGTCACCGCTGAACTTGCCAATGGTGTACTCACCGTAAAAGGACCAAAGGGCACCTTGTCTTTGCCAGTGCACCCTGTTGTGCAAGTGGAAGTTGGCGCAGGGGAGATTTTGGTGAGTGTACCTCACGAGACAAATAAACAGCAACGTGCGTTGTGGGGTTTGTTCCGTTCATTAGTCCAGAACTTGGTCAGTGGGGTTACTGAAGGATTTGAGAAAAAGCTTGAAGTCAACGGAGTTGGTTTTAAAGTTGCTGTTGTAGGCAAAAATCTGAACTTGCAGCTCGGTTTCTCTCACCCAATCGATGTACCAATACCAGCTGAACTGGAAGTGGTGGTAGAAAAAAATGTTATTTCTATTAAGGGTGCAGATAAACAACTGGTTGGCCAATTTGCCGCAAACGTTCGTGAGCTAAAGAAGCCTGAGCCGTATAAAGGCAAGGGGATTAAGTACAGCGACGAAACCATTTTGCGTAAAGCTGGAAAAGTAGTTAAAGCAGTAGGTAAGTAATATAGTACTCAGTGCTCGGTACTTAGTTCATAGACTAAGCACTCAGAACTAGTTACTAAGAACTAATTTTATGTCAGATACACGATTAACATCTATTCATCAACGTCGCAACCGCCGTCGCGCTCGCATCCGTAGCCGTGTGTTTGGTACGGCCGAGCGACCTCGTCTCGCTGTGTTCCGCAGCGATAAGCACATCTATGCTCAAGTTATCGATGACGTAACTGGTAAGACTTTGGCTGCAGCATCGAGCACTACTGGTATTACGGGGACTAAGACCGAAAAATCAACACAGCTTGGCAAGGTAATTGCAGAGCGAGCAACCAAGGTTGGGATTACAACTGTTGTGTTCGATAGAGGTGGGTACCAGTACCACGGACGTGTGAAAGCATTAGCCGAGGCTGCACGAGAAGCGGGGCTTATATTCTAGAAGTAAGCGGTAAGGAGTAATTAGTATCATGCAATACTCCTCCACAGTGTTATAAATCTAATTACTCAGTACTAAATTTCTAAGTTACTAATTTTATGGAACGACGAGCAAAAAAAACAGGGCCTGGTGCAGATCGCCAATCTGAGTTTGACCAGAAAGTGGTTGAAGTCAGCCGTGTGACCCGTGTAGTAGCCGGTGGTAAGCGTATGCGCTTTCGCGCTTTGGTGGTTATTGGTGACCGCAAAGGACGAATTGGTATGGGCTTGCGCAAAGGGCGTGATGTTGCCGAAAGTGTAAACAAAGCAGTGAACCAAGCGAAGAAAAACATGGTGACATTGCCTTTGGTGAATGGAACTATTCCTCATGAAATGAGCATCAAGTACAAGTCGAGCAAGTTATTGCTTCGTCCTGCAAAGCCTGGTACTGGTGTAATCGCTGGTGGTGCTATTCGTCAGGTTGCAGAAATGGCCGGTATTAAAAATATGATGAGCAAGATGTTGGGTAGCTCAAACAAGGTGAATAATATTAAAGCAGTGTTTGCAGCGTTCCGGCTTATGAAAAGCAAAGAGGCTCTCGCAGCATTACGCAAATAAAATTTTTGACCAGAATTGATCGGACTTGCACACATGCGCAGAAATTTTAATGCAATCACCGTACAATCAATTATGGACAATTTTATTTAATTTTGAACAACTAGTTTATGTTACAACTTCACACAATTCGCAAGCATCCAAAATCCACTCATCGCAAAAAAGTGGTTGGCCGTGGTTTGGGTTCTGGTCGTGGCACATACTCCACTCGTGGAGGAAAAGGTCAGACAGCACGTACTGGTCATAGTAAAATGCCAGCAGGTTTTGAAGGTGGTAGACAGCCACTTATCCGCCAGTTGCCAAAGAACCGTGGCTTTTCCAGCCTTGCTAACAAAGCACACACTGTTCGCCTCGATAAGCTTATAGCTAAAATGCCATCGGGTGGTGAAGTGACGCTCGCAGTTTTGAAACAGCACAAGCTCGTAGCGACCAATGCAACCAAAGTGAAAGTGGTAGGTATTGCGACTATTTCCACTACCTTTACTTTTAAAGTTCCTGTGTCTGAAACAGTTAAAAAAGCAGTTGTAGCTGCTGGTGGAACAACCTTGTAGTCTCTTCTATGCACGGATTGTCGATTTTCCTTACTTTCGTTTATACTACGTATGTAAAGAGTTTCGCCGGTCCGTGCAATTAGTGTTTTTAGTGCAATTTTATGAACAAACTTTCTCTTATTTGGAAAACAAAAGACTTGCGAATGCGTATTTTGTGGATCGCTGGCCTTTTGCTGGTGACTCGTATTTTGGCGCATATTCCTATTCCGGGTGTGGATGCATCTGCGCTACGAGGTGTATTTGAACAAAACCAGTTTTTGGGGTTGTTGGATTTGTTTGCCGGTGGCGGTTTGACCAACTTTTCTATTGCTATGCTAGGTGTTGGTCCATTTATTACCGCGTCCATCATTGTTCAGTTGTTGACGGTTATTATCCCTTCTTGGGGAGAATTGCAAAAAGAAGGTGGCGAAGCTGGTCGGTTAAAGCTGAACATGTACATGCGTTATCTGACTATCCCACTCGCTATTTTGCAGGGATTTGGTACTATTCGCATTTTGCAAAGCCAAGCTGGTGGGGGTTTGCTCACGAGTTTTACTTCCTACCAATGGATGCTCGTTTTGCTCGCAGTGACTGCAGGTAGCTTGTTGGTTATGTGGATTGGCGAAATTATTACAGAGTTCGGGATTGGGAATGGTGTGAGCTTGGTGATTTTTGCGGGTATTGTGGCTCGTTTGCCATTTAGCGCCCAGTCCATTGCCAGCTTCTACGATTCGAGTAACTTGCCAGTGTTCTTGGGGTATGCCGCGATTGGCTTGCTTGTGATTGCTGGTATTATTCTGATTACCGAAGCACAGCGGAATATTCAAGTGTCTTACGCCAGAAAAGTGCGTGGTGATAAAGTCTATGGTGGTGTGAATTCACACTTACCTCTACGCCTGAACCAAGCAGGGGTTATTCCAATTATCTTTGCGGTATCTATGTTGGTATTTCCAACCTTGATTGCGCAGTTCTTTATTAACGCACGAACTCCAGCAATTGCTAACTTTGCTCAAAAAGTTATCGACGTGCTCAATAACCAGAACATGTACTACGGCATTGCGTATTTCTTGCTGGTAGTGATGTTTACGTATTTTTACACGGCGGTGGTGTTTAACCCAGATGAAATAGCAGAAAATGTTCAAAAGAATGGTGGGTTTGTGCCAGGGCTCCGTCCAGGGAAACAAACTGCTGATTACTTGTACAAGGTGCTGAACCGCATCACCTTACCAGGGGCAACATTTCTTGGTTTGATTGCAATCTTACCATTTATCTTGCAGAAGATTACTGGTATTCAAGCTTTGACCTTGGGTGGTACGAGCTTGCTGATTGTGGTAGCTGTGGTTATTGAAACCATCAAACAAGTAGAAGCACAGTTGAATATTCACGATTACGACTCAGTGTAATTCTCTGTAGCACATATTTTTGCTTTAAACTGGAATTTTTGTCATACTAATGATAACTATTCCAGTTTTTTTATGATGAAACCAGCAATAGAGCGACTCGCAACCCCAGAAGCACGTGTGCTGCCAGAGGTGGTGCGCACTCCCGATGTGGCGGCTAGTGCAGAGCGAGCGGGTGAGGAATCGCGGGAGGCTGTCGAAGCGGCTGCTGCTCCAGATGTAGCAGAGGTACGCGCTGCTCTGAATGGTTCAGTGGTGAGTACAGCACCTGTAAAGCAGGCAGATGCACAAAAAGCGCACTTGGTGGCACAGGCGTTTACCAGTCAGTCTGACAGGGTTGCATTTCTTGCTGCTACTCCGACTGCGCGGGTCAGTATGCTCCTGCAGTTAGTTATTAAAAGTCCATGGAGCATTGTGGAGCTTTTAAAACGCTTGCATGAATAAGCCCGTGCAGCTTGGCGTGCTTTAAAACGAAAACAAAACAATGGATATTTTTACTATTACACTTCTTGTACTGATTGGCCTTGTGGGGTTGTTTTTTGCGTTGCTTGTGTACTACGCAAAGCACCACGTGTATAACACCAAGGTAGTTGCGCCTCGAACTGCGGAATGGGTGTTCTTGGAAGTGCAAATGCCGAAAGAAACAAAACCAGATGAAGCGCGAAATACGAGTGCGGATGAGCGTAAAAATACCATAGCTATTGGCGAACAGTTGTTTACGGCGCTGTCTTCCGTGGGGAAGAGTAGTGGCTTTTTGACGAGCCGTGACTATGTTTCTTTTGAGATTGCGTGTACTGATAAAAAAATTAGTTTTTATATTAACTGCCCAGTGAGCTTGCGAGATTTAGTTGAAAAGCAGATTCACGCGCAGTACCCACATGCGTTTATCGATGAAGTCCCTATCTATAACCCATTTCCAGAGAATGCAGAAACAGCAGTGGCAGAATTGCAACTCCAAAAACCGTATTTTTACCCACTCAGGACCTACAAAAATATGGAGAGTGATCCGCTCAATGCGGTAACTAATGCTATGAGTAAGCTGCAGGAAGGTGAAGGGGCTGCAGTGCAATTTGTTGTGTTGCCCGCAGGGACAGATTGGCAAAAGCAACCTCGGAAAATTGCGTTAGAAATCCAACAAGGAAAAAATCCTGATACAGTCACCCAAGACAAATTCAGTAAATTTTTGGGAGAGGTGGCTCGTGGCATGTCTCGGGCGGTGAGCGGGAAGAGTGAGGGAGAAGATAAAAAAGATTTGTCTGGACAGAGCCAGCCAATTCACCTGACCCCAATGCAGCAGGAAATTGTAAAGCGGTTGGAAGAAAAGGCGAGTAGGCCAGGGTACAAAACTAACATTCGAATTGTAACTGCCTCTACCACTCCGGGGAATGCAAAAGTCCACTTGTCTAATATTCAGGCTGCATTTCTCCAATTCAATATGCCTCCCTTTAACGCGCTGAAAAGTAGTGGTCGAGCGCATCGAGATATTATGCGGGATTATATCTTCCGCATTTTCCGTGGGTCTTTTTTTGGCGAACTCATTTTGAACACCGAAGAGCTTACCAGCTTGTGGCATTTACCAAGTGGTTATTTGGAGACACCCAACATTAAGTGGCTTATTTCGAAAAAAGCTCCAGCACCAATAAACTTGCCTACCCAAGGACTTTTGTTGGGGAAGAACGAATATCGTGGACAAGAGACTAAAGTATTTATGGAGCGTGATGATCGCCGTCGCCATATGTATATTATTGGTCGAACTGGTGTGGGTAAAACCGAAATCATGAAAAATATGGCGGTGCAGGATATCCAAAACGGGGAAGGTTTGTGCATTATTGACCCGCACGGTGATTTTATTGAAGACATTTTGCCGCACATTCCAAAAGAGCGCGCCGAAGATGTGGTACTTTTTGACCCTTCGGATATCGAACGACCACAAGGGCTCAACATGCTCGAAGCGCCCAATGAAGCGCAGAAGGATTTTGCGGTGCAAGAAATGATTTCTATTTTTTACAAGTTGGTGACTGACCCAGCGATGCTTGGTCCAATGTTCGAACATAACATGCGGAATGCTATGTTGACGCTCATGGCGGACGAAGAGCACCCAGGGACGCTGGTAGACATTCCTCGGATTTTTACGGACATGGAATTTCAGAAGTACAAAGTGAGCAAAGTACAAGACCCACTGGTGCGGGCGTTTTGGGAAAAAGAAATGGCCAAGACGAGTGACTTCCACAAGAGCGAAATGCTGGGCTATTTGGTTTCCAAAGTTGGGCGGTTTGTAGAAAATAGCATGGTGCGTAATATTGTAGGCCAACCACACAGCTCCTTTAATTTCCGGAGCATTATGGATGAAGGGAAAATTTTACTTGTTAATTTGTCCAAAGGAAAAGTAGGGGAGATGAACGCGAAGTTGTTGGGGTTGATTATTGTATCGAAGTTACAAATGGCGGCTTTGTCTCGAGCAGATATGAGAGAAGGGGAGCGCAAAGATTTTTATTTGTACGTCGACGAATTTCAAAACTTTATTACCGATGCTTTTGACTCAATTTTATCTGAAGCTCGAAAGTATCGCTTAAATTTAATTATTGCGCACCAATATTTGGCGCAGTTAGAGCAAGGCGCAGGAGCGCAAGGTGCTGGGAGTAAGTCTTTGCGTGACGCAGTATTTGGTAACGCAGGTACTATGGTGGCTTTCCGCATTGGTGTGGAAGATGCCGAGAGTATTGCCAAAGAAATGAGTCCGACGTTTAATGAGTTTGATTTAGTAAATGTAGAGCGGTTTAACGGCTTTATTAAACTGATGCTTAACGGAACTGCATCGAAGCCATTTAATATGGCGACGTACGCACTGCCGAAACCAACCGACAGGCAGAAAGAAGTTGCAGAAGCAATTCGGCAGTTAAGCAGGCTCAAGCACGGCAGACCACGAGCGCAAGTAGAAGCAGAAATTTTAGAAACCAGTATGGTAGCGGATATGCTTGCTGCAGGCTCGGCTGGAGTAGAGAAGAGTCTGTAAACATGGAAACATGTAAACATCTAAACATGTAAGCATGTAAACTTAAAACATCTAAGCATAGAAGCGTGGAAACATTTAAACAGAGAGCAGGAATTGTTTATATGTTTATATGGTGTATGTTCTCATGTTTTGTGGGCTTGCGCCCGTTTCCCTATGTGATATACTGTATACACTGTTATAATACTCGTTGAAACATAAATAAAAAGATATGGACAAGTTAGAGAATTTGGCTTTACTTAGCCAAATGATTGAATCTGCGGAAAAGAACCTGCAGTCTGCAAAGCAATTGTTGCGGGACGTCTTAGGTGGCGCACCTGTTCGTGCTGCGAGTGCAGACCTTATTGCAGCAAAAGCTGTAGCACTGTCTATGAGCGGCGGGGGTAAAGTAATCGAAGGTGTTTTTGACGGGCAAAACATGCTTGGTCCAGACGGCAAGCAGTATCCAGTGCCTGCTAACTATGCCTCAAAGAGTAAGCTTGTCGAAGGTGACGTGCTCAAATTGACTATTGCTGATGATGGGTCGTTTATATACAAACAAATTGGCCCTATCGAACGCCGTAAGATGATGGGTATTTTGGTCCAAGATGAGCGTGGTGATTTTCGCGTATTGGCAGAAGGCCATCCCTATCGTGTACTCTTAGCGTCGCTCACTTATTTCAAAGCAGAGCCTGGAGACGAAGTAACTATTATCGTGCCAGAAGCGAACCCACAAGTAGTGTGGGCAGCAGTCGAAAATGTGATTAAGAAGGGGCAAGGGCAGCCACATGAACTTATTTCCGAGTCTGACTCTTCTGTTGAAAGTCAGAGCACAAACGATGTAGGAACAGCTGCAGCTCCAGTGGCTACAGCCTCTGTGCTTCCTGAAGAGGAAGAACTCTAAATTTTCAATATATTTCAAGATAACAATGTAACGACAAGCTAGATTTTTTCTTTCCTGTTTGTTAGATCGTTATCTTGTTTTTATTTCTAAAATAAATAGTATGTTACAAACCATTGAACAGTTGCTCACCCGTCGGCCCGTTGTGTTTCAGCTTGTCCGTTTTGCGGGTATCGGTGCGTTAAATGCAGCGCTGGATTTTTTGCTGTTAAACTTGGTTACTCTTTTGTTTGGAGTACAATCAGGACCAAAACTTGCGGTGTTGAATATTATTGGTGTGTGTGCAGCGATTATTCAAAGTTATTTGTGGAATAAGTATTGGGCATTTGCAGCGCAACAGATGCATTCGCTAGTGTATCAGTTTGTTGGGGCAATCTTGGTTGGTGGTCTTGGGTTTGCTACTTTTTGTTTAGCGGTGTTGCCTTCTGCAGCACCACTGCTCGCGTCCTACGGTGTGCCGGTTGGGTTTCACTATACAACCGAGTATTATTGGGTGGTGTTGGCAGGGTTTTTGTTCTTACAATTAATCCTTGCGGTTAACTTAGGTTTGTTCCATAAGACTGCGGGGGCAAGCGCACCGTTCGAAATGGGCCAGTTTGCCAAATTTATTTTGGTAAGCGCGGTTGGGGTGGTAATTAATAGCCTTGCGTTGTTTGCAATAGCTTCTGTATTGCTCTGGTTGGTGCCTGATTTTTCTGCTTCTTTAGCAAAAAATATAGCAAAATTTGCTGCGGTGTTTATCTCCCTTGTGTGGAATTTTGCAGGGTATAAGTTCTTCGTGTTTAAGCGCTAAAGGTCAGCTAGTGCGTGTTGTGGGGAGAGGCAGTATGATATACTGTGCTGTGGAGGGGGTGAGCTGTTTTATTCGGTAAAGTGGGTGGTTTTTGGTTGATCGTGGAGAAAAACAACTCGTATTTCTTGGTTTTAAATTACTTTTTTGCGTATGCCTGCATTGTACCGAACATATAGACCTCGGCGGTTTTCTGAGGTGGTAGGTCAGCCGCATATTGTCCAAACATTGCGTAACGCAGTAGTGGCAGAAGCTCCCGCGCACGCATATCTGTTTTGTGGAAGTAGAGGGTTGGGTAAAACTACTCTTGCTCGCGTACTTGCTCGTGCATTGAACTGTCAACAGGGAGCGGGGGGTGAAGCATGTTTGTCTTGCGCTGTGTGCGCGCATCTTGATGCGGGTACCTTTTTGGATTTAGTGGAAGTGGACGCTGCATCTAATACTGGTGTAGATAATATTCGAGCACTGATTGAAACGGTGCGCTACCAACCTACTATGGGGCGCTATAAAGTGTATATTATAGACGAAGCGCACATGTTGTCTCGTGGGGCGTGGAATGCACTTTTGAAAACGTTGGAAGAACCTCCAGAGCGAACTATATTTGTTCTGGCCACAACAGAAATTGGTAAAGTGCCTGCTACGATTAGCTCCAGAGCGCAGCGTTTTGATTTTCTCAAATTTTCCACCGCAGAATTAGTTGCGCAAGTGCAGTTTGTGTTGGATGCAGAAAAAAAACAGTTGCCACCAGAAGCTTTGAACCTTATTGCCCTTGCAGCAGCAGGGGGGATGCGCGATGCATTGACATTGCTTGATCAGGTATTATCTTTGGGCACGAACCCTACAGCAGATGAAGTGGCTCGATTACTTGGTGTAACTGATAGCAGTGTGTTTCAGGAGCTCCTGCGTATTATTCGTGCGGGTACTGGAGAAGCTCTGCCTCCATTTTTTGACACGCTGAATACGCGCTATTTTGATATGGTGGCGGTAAACCGAGACTTGCTTTTGTATATTCGGGAGTTGTTAGAAACACGTTTACGTGGTGGGGGAGGAGAGTTTTCTGAACCCGAACTACTCTTTTTACTGCGCCAGTTTATGCGGTCGTACAAAGAGTTGGCAGCTACACCAGATCCAACGCTACCGCTTCTTGTTGCAGCTCTGGAAGCAACCGTGAAATTTGCTCCAGTGCAAGTTGTTGCGAAAGCAGCTCCTACCGCACCCGTTGCCACTACAGCGCCAACCGTTGCTTCTCTGGATACACATGCAGCACCCAAACTCGAGCAAAAGTCAGAAGCACCGCCTACAGTGCCGGTTACTGCTCCTTCGGCAGTGCATATTGTTGCAGAGGTGCCTGTGTCTACTGCCGGTGCTGCTGCACTCCAAGAAAGTGTGGTGCGCGAACGTTGGCCAGAAGTTTGTGACAAACTAAAAGATATAAATGGGCCGTTGGCTACCCTTATTAAAGATTCGCCTATAGTATCTGTGGAAGGAGATCTGATTGTCCTGGGTGTGAAGTATCTCTTTCATAAAGAGCGCTTAGAGTCAGCAAAAAATCGTTTGATGATTGCAGAAGTGGCGCAAGCGATTTTTGGAACTACCGTTCGTGTGGGAGCTACCTTTGTTGAACGAGAAGAGGCCGATGTGCCAGTTGCCGAAGTGCTGGGTGACGCGCTCAAGATCTTTGGTGGCGAGTTGGTTGAGTGAGTAGTGAAATAATAGTGTCTCTCCATTGTAGTAATTCAAATAAGAACTAGTTTCATAAGGAGTATGAACGAAGAAATACACGAAGAGTCAGAAAAAATACACATGCCGAAGTATGCGAAGCAGTATATTGCTGCGGGGCTTTTGCTGAGCGTAGTTGCTGGGTTTTTTGGAGGGTATGTTGGGGCAATGCGTGGGTTTGGTACGAACGGAAACCCATCTGGTCCGACAGGGCAAACCGTTGTAGTCGAAGAGGGGTCAGCAGTTATTGACGTAGTCAAAAAAACGAGCCCTGCGGTCGTGTCTATAGTCGTGAGTAAAGACGTGAGCAAACAAGTACAGTCTAATGCTTTTCCTTTCGGTTTCGACCCTTTCTCTCAGTTTTTTGGAATAGTACCACCGCAGCAACAACCGAAAAATACTGAGCCCAATATTCAACAGGTGGGGGCGGGGAGTGGCTTTTTGGTTTCGAGCGATGGCTTAGTTCTCACAAACAAACATGTGGTGAGTGATGAGACAGCGCAATATACTATTGTCTTAAACGACGGTACAGAATACGAAGCGAAAGTATTGACCCGAGACCCAGTGAATGATTTGGCCATTGTTAAAATTGAGGCAACCAATACGCCTTACTTAGAGTTGGCAGATGCATCAAAGCTCGAGATTGGGCAACGCGTAGTTGCTATCGGAAATTCTTTGGGACAATACGCCAATACGGTGACCACGGGAGTTGTTTCTGGTATTGGTCGGAGCATTACTGCAGGGGGTAGTGGCGGCAGCGAGCAGTTGGAAGGAGTGATTCAAACTGATGCTGCTATTAACCCAGGTAACTCTGGTGGGCCTTTGCTGAATATAGTTGGGCAAGTCATTGGTATAAATACAGCTATTGATCGCGAAGGGCAACTAGTAGGGTTTGCTATCCCGTCTTCTGACGCAGCGCGCGCACTTGAGAGCTTCCGCAAAACGGGAAAAATTACCCGACCATTTCTTGGTGTCCAGTACACCATTATCACTCCGGCACTTGCTAAAAAAGAGAATCTTGCTAAAACATATGGTGCGTTACTCGTGAGCGGGAGCGAGTCAGGGCCGGCAGTGATTCCTAATAGCCCTGCTGCACAAGCTGGTTTGCAAGAGCGAGATATAATTCTGAGTGTTGAAGGAGTGGACATTACCGAAGACCATACACTGGCAAATGCTCTACGCAACTTTGAGGTAGGGAGCACTGTTGTGCTTGTCGTATTCCGTGAGGGGGTTGAAAAGCAGGTTCGGGTTACACTGAGTGAAAAGAAGTAAACAGAGGTATTATGCGAATTTTAGGTATTGATTTTGGTACAAAACGGATAGGGGTTGCAGTTTCAGATGAGCTCCACATGCTAGCACGGGAATTGGCTGTGTATTCTCCGACGCAGTTTTGGCAAGAGCTTCCAAAATTGCTAACTGAATTGGAGCTTGAAAGTATTGTACTGGGTTTTCCGCTTGGCATGAGTGGGCAAAAAACAAAAAAGACAGAAGAAGTGGAAAATTTTAAAGTAGCCCTTGAGCGTGTCGTGAGTGTACCTGTTATACTTATGGATGAAAGACTCTCTTCTGTTATGGCAGAGCAAGTGCCCACAGGTCATGAGCGTACCGATAGCTTAGCAGCACAGATTGTGTTGCAGAATTATTTGAATAGGAAAAGTAGAGAATGGAGAGTAGAGGGTAGAGAGTAGATAAAACAAATTTTGAAAAGTTAAGATTTTTATGAGTCAATTCAGACAAAATCC
>CAZZBG010000001.1:25061-34008 GCA_964652865.1 uncultured Candidatus Saccharibacteria bacterium | reverse complement strand
GATAAAACAAATTTTGAAAAGTTAAGATTTTTATGAGTCAATTCAGACAAAATCCAATCACGAAACAATGGGTGCTTATAGCTCCTGGTAGGGCGAAGCGACCAGAGGATTACAAAACCCATAGCGTCATGGCAGGGTTACCGGATCTTGATCCGGCGTGTGTATTTTGTCCAGGGAAAGAAGCGTTGAATGTGGAAGTCATGCGCAGCCCAGCCGGTCGCGAGTGGCAAGCGAGAGTCATAGAAAATAAGTTTCAGGCACTCGAGCACACTACTACATACCGACACAAAGATTTTTATGTCAATCAGGCAGGGTATGGCGACCACGAAGTGGTGGTCACTCGCAGGCATAATGAGCCCATAGCACTCCAGTCTGCTGCAACAATCGATTTGTCTTTACAAATGATTATTGCTCGGCAAAAAGCCATGCTCGAAGATGAACACGTGGCATATGTCCAAGCTTTTCATAACCACGGGAGAGATGCAGGTGCGTCGCTCGTGCACCCACACTATCAGCTGTTAGCGGTGCCTCTGTTGCCGCCACATATTCACGCAGAGGTATCGGGGTGCTACCACTACCACCAGCTGAACCATACGTGTATATACTGTGATATCATCCGCGAAGAGCTTACCGTAAAAGATAGGATAGTGCTTGAAACAGAGCACTTTGTGGTGTTGTCTGCATATGCGTCACGGCAGCCCTTTGAGACGTGGATCTTACCGAAAAAACATGCTGCACGATTCGAAGATATTGATGCAGTGGAACGCGGGCATTTGGCCTACGTGCTCAAGACAGTACTTGGTCAATTGTACGTGAAGCTGGGGGACCCCGCATTGAATTTCTATGTGCACACTATGCCGCTTGCCAAGACACAGCACACCATGCACGAAGAGGGGAGCTATCATTGGCACTTAACCGTGTTTCCTCGTATCTCTATTTGGGCTGGATTTGAATACGCTACAGGAATTCCTATAAATCCAGTACCGCCAGAGCAAACTGCGCTGTTTTTGAAAAGCTAACTACAGAAGAACCCCTATGAAAAAATTGATTATTGCAAATTGGAAGTTAAACCCACTCACAAAGCAAGAAGCAGTGCGACTTGCGCAGAAGATAGACACGAAATCCAAACATGAAGCAGTGATTTGCCCGCCGTCAGTATTTTTGACAGCAGTCACCTTCCCTCGTTTGGGCGCGCAAGATTGTTTTTGGGAAAATAAAGGGGCGCATACGGGTCAAGTGTCCCCGTTGACTTTGAAAAGTTTGAAAGTAAAATATTGTTTAGTAGGCCACAGTGAACGGCGCAATACAGGTGAGACTGAAGAAGGGATTCATAAAAAGGTAGAAGCACTCTTGTCGGTGGGGATTACCCCAGTTGTATGTGTCGGTCATGGCACGAGCGTCAAGCAAGATGAGTTAGAAGTAGCAGATGTGTTGCGCACACAGTTAAAGTCTGCGTTAAAAGGTGTGGATTCGACTCAGGTGGTCGTGGCATATGAACCAGTCTGGGCTATTGGGGCGGGAAAACCAGCCACACCTGACCACGCAGAAAAAATTGCTATTTTTATTCGCACACAGTTCAAACCAGCAAAGGTGTTATACGGTGGAAGTGCAAACGCGACAAATGCTGGAGAGTATTTGTCTCAGCCGAACATCGACGGCTTACTCGTTGGTGGTGCAAGTTTACTTCCAAAAGATTTTAACCAAATGATTAATGCCAGCTGGTAATATAGTGACGAGTAACTAGTTGCGAGTTGCGAGAAAGATAAAAAACACAAATGACAAAAATCAAATAACAAACAAGTTCCATGCATCAATGTCCAAAATAAGAAAGTGTATTCGTTTGGGATTTTGGATATTGTAATTTATTTGTTATTTCGAGCTTGTAATTTGGAATTTGTAAAAGTGGTACCGAGAAGTAAAAATTGAAAATTAAAAATTGAAAATTATACTCTTTCTTAGCCCTTAGCCCTTAGCCCTTAGCCCTTTGGATTCTTTCTACTCTCTAACCTCTGTCCTCATTTTATGTTATACATCGCATCTGACCACGGTGGTTTTCAATTAAAAGAATTTATTACGTCCAACCTGATTAAAGAAGGTGGGCGGATTGTCGACATGGGTCCACGCGCTCTCGTGCCAGACGACTACCCAGATTACGCAAAAAAGGTGGCAGCAAAAGTTTCTAAAAATCCAACTACAGATTTTGGCATTTTAATTTGTCGAAGTGGGCAGGGGATGTGTATTGCAGCAAACAAGTTTGTAGGGGTGCGTGCGGGCTTGGTCTGGAATGTCAAAGAGGCGCGCGCGAGCCGTAACGATGATCATACCAATGTGCTTTGTTTGCCGTCTGACTACATTACACCTGCGATGGCACTCAAGATTGTACAGGTTTGGCTCAATACGCCTTGGTCGAAAGAGAAGCGTCATATTCGGAGAGTAATGAAAATTACTAAATTGGAAAACTGATACTTATGGGACGATATGGATTGGAATCGTACTCTCGACTGGAGAGTCTTGAACCAGGGTCAGAGCTTGGCAAGGCGGTAGATGATTACTTGCAAACGCATCTTGCACAAATTTCTGCTGATAGAAAAAGCAGTAGGTTAGAAACATGGGACGGTTGGAAAGAGTTTAAGTGGCATGTGAATGACGCCGAAGTAAATGCTGTGGGCGTGGCGCACGTTCCTGAGACGTTGCTGGATTATCGTGAGCAATTAGAACATGCTATAGCAGATGCGGATGTGGTAGTGACTGAATTCGCTCCCGAAGCGGCTGGTTTCTATGAGCCCGTAACCGAACTCCATAATCAAGATGATGTTAAGCAGGTTGTCCTACAAAATAAACTTGACCAGTATGTTATAAACGAAAGGAAACAGAATATTGGGATATTCCATCACGATATAGAATTATTGGCAGCTAAATATAATAAGCCTCTTCTGTGTGCAGATATGGATTATTCACGTACTCCTGAGGAGTATTTCACTGGTGAAGATAATGAACAAATAGCACCGCACAGTAGCTCTGCTGTGGGTCTTTTAAAAGGTGTTGAGGCTGTTACCGCAGCGGTGCCTATACTTCCAAAGAAGGTTAATAGGAGGAATTTTTTGAAGGTAGCAGCTCCTGCGGCTGTTGGCCTTGCAGCTGCAGCATATGCACATCACGAAAAACATAAAGATGATTCACCTGTTACAGTGGAAGCATTTGCAGTTCGAGATATCGTATTAGCCATCTCTCTTAGACAGCTGAGCAGAAAATATAAAAAGGTGTGTGTTATTTACGGATCAGGGCATCTTCCTGTGGTAGAATATTACTTGAAACATCCTGATAAGCTTGCTGAGGCGTATGCGAGGAACAAGGAGCGCATTGACTATCACAATCCTGATCCATATCGCTTATATAAGCTAACACCCGGTCATAATAAGTCCACTCGGGCGTTCGTACCATCAAATAATAAAGTGTGGCAGCGACAGCCTGATTCATTAGAATTGACCAAATCAACACCCTACAAATAGCACAGTTAAGCTGGCTATGGATTGGGGGGTGATGATGAGGAGAGGTGGCGGTAACGTCAATCTACAACTTTTAGCTTTAAATTAACAAATCACGTAGTTAAGATGAAAAAATGGCGCAACTAGTTCCAGCAATTTTAGAGCAGACTGTTCAAGCTTTCAAAAACAAAGCGGAAGACTTGGAGCATTTACCCGAAGCACAGCGAATTCAGGTGGATTTTTGCGATGGGCAGTTTGTGCAGACCGAGACAGTACAAATTAAAGATGTGGAACTGCTGAACCCAGCGTTTCAGTGGGAAGCGCATATTATGGCGGTAGCGCCCAGCGATTTTTTTGACTACCAGTTGGTTGGCTTTTCTACAATACTAGTGCACATAGAAGCGTATCCGACAGTGGCAGAGCTGAGGACTGCACTGTTGCAAATTCAAAGTTTGGGTTTGCAAGCAGGTGTGGGTGTCAATCCAGAAACACCACTTGCAGCTGTAGTGCCGTTGGCTGATATTGCACAACAGTTTACACTCATGACCATTCCTCCCGGAAGACAAGGACAAGTGATGTTGCCAAGTGCGCTGTCGCGCATTGCAGAGCTGCGGGCGTTGTTGCCGAATGCAATAATCGAAGTGGATGGTGGTGTAAAAAAAGAAAATTGTGCGGCCGTCGCAGCTGCTGGAGCAGATTTGCTGGTTATAGGTTCCGCTTTGGGTACAGATCCAGTGAGAAATTTTCAAGATTTGCAAAGTAGTCTTCAGAAGTAGTACAAAGTACCACACGAATACAGATACATGTTGTATACTGTATAGTAGTGGTATTTTTTTGTGCGCATGAATCCTTACAATCTTCCAATTACAGAGTTAACTTACAAAGCAAGTGAGATACGACAAGATATTATATCTATGTTGCTTGCAGCAGAAAGTGGGCACAGCGCCGGTCCGTTAGGTATAGCAGATGTGTTTACTGCGCTTTATTTTCGCGTGCTTCAGCATGACCCAAAAAATCCTCTCTGGGACGGCCGAGATCGGGTTGTTTTGTCTTGTGGGCATATTTGTCCAGTCTTATACGCAACCTTAGCTCATGCAGGGTATTTTGAAAGAGCCGAGTTGCAGACACTTCGAAAATTTGAGACACGGTTACAAGGGCACCCACATAATCTTGCGTTAGCTGGGGTAGAGACTACCAGTGGTCCGCTCGCACAAGGTTTGAGTCAGGCTGTTGGGATGGCGCTTGCACTAAGACTCCAACATTCGCGTCAACGAGTGTATGCAATCATGTCCGATGGCGAACAACAAGAAGGGCAGATTTGGGAGGCAGTGTTGTTTGCAGGTAGTCATAAGTTGCATAACCTGACTGCTATTATCGACCGTAACAATATTCAGATTGATGGGTACACCGAAGATGTTTTGCCACTGGAAAGTCTTCGCGCGAAATATGAAGCGTTTGGCTGGCACGTGCTGGAAGTAGACGGCCATAATTTGCAACAAGTGATTGACGCGCTCCAAGAAGCAAAAGCGATATACGAAAAGCCAACAGTCATTATTGCGCACACTATCCCAGGGAAAGGGGTGGATTTTATGGAAGGTGATTATCGCTGGCATGGGGCTCCACCGAATAAGGTGCAAGCTGCAGTAGCGCTGAAAGAGCTTCGTTCGCTGCAAGGTAAGATTCAATCTGAACACGACTAACGATCTAATACGTATTTACACACATGACATTCATTTTGCTAGTGGCGATTATTTGGTGCATATGGAGTATAACAAAGCTATCTGAACGGGTAGCGGTATTGGAGCGTGCACAGCAAAAGCAACCTGTCACTGCTTCTACTGCGCAAGCTGCTACACACCCTTCTGTCATGCCTGAGGCGCGTGTTGCGCCGGTATCCGCGCCGCTCCCAACTGTTCCTGATTCGAAAATTAGCTTTGCCCAATGGGTGGGTGGTGTGGGTGTGGTTGCCTTACTATTTGCTTTCGCATTTTTCTATAAATTTGCTATTAACCAAGGTTGGGTTACAGAGTGGGCGCGGATTGGGACAGGGCTTGGTATTGGCCTGCTGTTTGTTACTTTGGCACTACTCTGGAGAGAAAAATTTCCTCGATATGCAGAAATTCTTTCTGGTGGCGGGTTGGCGATTTTGTATTTTACCGTGTTTGCTTCGTATCAGTTCTACGAAAAAGTCACCGAACCAGTAGGGTTTTTGGGTATGGTGGCTGTAACTGTTCTCGGCGCGTGTTTGGCAGCTTTACAGCGGTCGCGCATTCTTGCGCTGGTGAGTATGGTCGGTGCGTATCTTTCTCCATTTTTGCTGTACTTTAGTTCGGGTCATACAGTGGCTTTGTATGCATATCTGTCTTTGGTGACGGTGGGCTTACTTGCAGTGCAGTCACTCTATTTTTGGCCTGAGTTATTGTTCTTGGGTATTTTTGGAAGCGTGGCACATGTGTTTTGGCAAGGCTGGGCCGGCGATGCCAATACACCAACTGTAGTTTTTATTATTAGCAATTATTTCTTGGTGAGTATGGTGCTTGCATTCATATATCGCAAGCTCAAAGAAACAGGGTCGGTGAAGGATAGTGATACTGAAAAATTAGCTGCAGTCTACGGTATTTTAGGAGTTCTGGTGTCTGTTGCGTTGAGCTATCTACCCCTTGGTGTTATGGCTGAGGCTCGAACAACGATATTACTCTTATTGGCAATTAGTACTTGCATGGCGTATGCGCTGGTCGATAGACTTGAGGCTGCAGTTTTGAACCATACCTTAGTATTTACTATCGCAAAGTTCTTATTGTTCGCGGTCATGTGGCAATTCGATGGGGTAGTACAAAGCTGGTATGTGCTTTTGGTGAGCGCGTTGCTCTTTGGCGCAGGAATTGCGTTACGTAGAAAAGAATTGTGGTTTTGGGGTGTGATTGCAAGTATTTTTGGAGTGGTGACAATTGCCAGTATTGATTTTTCAGAACAAACATTACCACTCTTTTTGAATGCACGTTTTGCCCTTGAGTTGGCTGTTATAGCTGAACTGACAACCTTTGCTGTTGTGTTAAAGAAGCATTTGCATAATGACGCAGATGCACAGTTTGGCTCGACACTTGTGGTAGTGCCTGCGGCGCTGCTATGGTTGGCTGTATCTGGTGAGATAGTATTTTATTACCATGGGGTTGATTTACTCAATACCCGAAACTTGTTGTTGAGTGTGTGGTGGATAGTGTATGCAGCACTTATGACTCTGGCGGGTATGGTCCCGTTCTTGCGGGTATTGCGCCGGTTCGCTATGTTGTTATTTGTACTTGCTGTGCTGAAGGTATTTTTGTTTGATGTGCAGACATTGGATTTAGAGTATCGCGTTGTTTCTTTCATGTTGCTTGGCATAATTCTGTTGGTGGTGGCGTTTTATTACCAAAAACATAAAGATGTAGTCGCGCGTTTGATTACTGGTGAACAAGATATAAAGAAAAACTCTGACGGCGTAGAATAGTATGAGCAAATTACATAAAGCTTTACAACCGAAGATTGGTCACCCAGACATTACCCAAACTCCAACCCGCAGTGGTTTTGGAACGGCTTTGGCTTTGGTGGGCGGGCAAAATGAAAAAGTGGTTGCTTTGACTGCAGACTTAAAAGACTCCACAAAAGTAACTGCATTTGCAGAAAGCTACCCAGAACGGTTTTTTGAAATGGGTGTTGCTGAGCAAAATATGATGGGGGTAGCTGCAGGGTTGGCACTCTCTGGTTTAGTACCCTTTGTGACGAGCTACGCCACGTTTAGCCCTGGCAGAAATTGGGATCAATTACGGGTGAGTGTGTGTTATAGCAAAGCAAATGTCAAAGTGGTTGGCTGCCACACGGGGCTTTCGGTGGGCCCAGATGGTGCAACACACCAAGCGCTGGAAGATATCGCGCTGGTGCGTGTGTTGCCACATATGACGGTGGTAGTACCGTGTGATGCTATTCAGGCGGGCCAAGCGACCCAAGCGCTTGCTACACTCGTCGGCCCAGCGTATTTGCGGCTCACACGCGAAGCTACGCCACTTATGGTCACTGACGAAATGCCGTTTGCAATTGGCAAAGCGCAAGTGTTTCGCACTGGCACCGATGTGGTTATTATTGGCGCAGGGCCTGTGTTGTACGGTGCGCTGTTTGCCGCGGCGGTGCTTGCCCGTGAGGGTATAGAAGCTATGGTCGTAAATAGTCACACGATTAAGCCCCTGGATACTGCAACTATTTTGCAAGCGGCAACACAGTGCGGGGCAGTGGTGACGGTGGAAGAGCACCAGATGGCTGGTGGTTTGGGTTCTGCAGTCTGTGAGTTCTTAGCGTCTGCCTATCCGGTTCCCGTAGAGCGGGTAGGGATGCAAGACTCATTTGGTGAGAGTGGTAACCCAGAGCAGTTATTGCAGAAATATGAAATGGACGGTCCTGCAATTGTTGCAGCCGTAAAAAAAGTTCTTAAGCGGAAAGGGGAGTAGTATGTTTGGAAAACCAAAATTTGATATTATCGCTATTGGTGACCCAGTAATCGATTCGTTTTTGTTTGTGGACGATGTAGAAGTAAAACGGATTGACGGTGACTTAAAAGCAATTATTAACTGGGGGGATAAGCTCCCTGTACAAAAATTCTTTAAAAGTGTTGCGGGAAATGCTTCTAACAATGCAATAGGCTCATCTCGGCTCGGGTTGCGTACTGCATATTTTTGCATTACCGGAGATGATGCAGGTGGGCGAGAGATTAAACACCGTATGAGCCAAGAAGGGGTCTCCACTGACTATTTGTATTTTGATAAAGAACATGGCACCAACTACCACATGGTGCTTTCGCATGACGGGGAGCGAACAATTTTTGTATACCACGAACATAGGCAGTACCACTTCCCTAAGCTCGCGCGTAGTAAGTGGGTGTATTTAACGAGTATGCCGGAAGGGTTTCAGAAAATATACACCCCACTCGCTGAATACTTAGACGCGTACAAGGTCTCTCTTGGGTTTAACCCTGGGACGTACCAATTGAAGGCGGGAATAAAAGTAAACAAACCTATTTTGGAGCGAACCAGTGTGTTGTCTGTAAACGTAGAAGAGGCACAGCGTTGGGTGGGCAGTGATACACGCGACCCAGAAGAGCTGTGTAAACGGTTACGTGCTCTGGGACCAAAAGCGATTACGTTAACGGACGGTCGTCGCGGCGCGTATTCGCACAGTGACGAAGGGTTTTTCTATGTATCTGAATTCCCTGGACCACGGGTAGAGGCCACTGGTGCTGGTGATAGTTTTACCACAGCCTATATCGCTGCGCTTATCTATGGCAAGAGTCATGCAGAAGCGCTTCGCTGGGGTCCGGTAAATGCAGGGAGTGTGGTGCAAAAAGTGGGCCCGTTGGAAGGGTTGTTGACTCGGCACCAACTGGAAGCCAAACTCGAACGTTTGTCTTCGTTTCGGGTAGTGCCAATTGTGACTGC
>CAZZBG010000001.1:3457-24961 GCA_964652865.1 uncultured Candidatus Saccharibacteria bacterium | reverse complement strand
TGGAAGCCAAACTCGAACGTTTGTCTTCGTTTCGGGTAGTGCCAATTGTGACTGCCAAAGACAAAGCCAAAGTGCAAAAGCTGGTGGATAAGAAAAAAGACTAACACAGAGCTGCTAGGGATTAGGAGCTAGGAGTTAGGTTGTAGGTGGTAGAGAGAATGCAGAGGGCTAAGGGCTAAGGGCTAAGAAAGAATATAATTTTTAATTTTCAATTTTCAATTTTTCCTTCTCGCAACTCGCAACTAGTCACTCGTTACTACTTTTGGGAAATTCCAAATCTCAAGCACGAAATAGCAAATAAATTCCAATGTTAAAACTCAAAAATCAAAACTGAAAGGCCAAAACTTCAACTCAAAACTGTAAAATATAGCGCAATTTTGTTTTGAGTTTGTAGTTGCAGTGTCGTTAGATGGGCACCATCTGACACCCTGCTTACAGTTGTGGTTTGTTGGTGTGCCGACATAAGCAAATAGAAGACTTTTCTGTCAGATGGTGCCCATCTAACTCTACCGTTTTTCTGGCGTGAAGACATTAAGACTTTCAGACGTGACGACTCTTACCTTCTTACTAGCACCTAATTCCTAAGCGCTAACTCCTATGCTCGTACATATAAAAGAACTATTTGCTTCTGATGTCGTGGGGAAGTTTGCGTATCCTGCATTCAACACCATGAACTTGGAAATTACCAGAGGTATCGTAGCTGCAGCAGAAGCTGCGGGTGTGCCGGTTATTATGGAAGTTTCGGAAGGGGCAATTGCCTATGCAGGACTGCCGACACTCTATGAGATTCTTGCGACTGTTGCAGAAGCTGCAAGTGTGCCTATTGCGATACACATGGATCACGGGAAAGACATGGACCAACTCAAGCGAGGGATTGAATTGGGCTTTTCGAGTGTCATGATTGACCACTCGAAGCTTGCATACGAAGAGAATGTGCGTGATACCAAAGCGATGGTGGAGTTTGCGCATGCTCATGGTGCGTGGGTGCAAGGGGAGATTGGAAAAATTCGGGGGAGTGAGGATTGGGTCGCTGTGTCCGAAGCGGAGAGCTTGCTTACTGAGCCAGAAGAAGCAGAACAGTTTTATAAGGCGACTGGTGTGGATACTTTGGCAGGTGCATTTGGGACTGTGCATGGGGTGATTAAAATTCGTGGTGGGGTAGTACCACAGGTAGATATTAAGCGCATTGCTCAAGTATCAGAACGCGTGGGTATTCCTTTAGTGCTCCATGGGGCCAGTGGGGTAGACGCGGAAGTTATTCGTGCATCCATTGCTGCAGGGGTTGCTATAATAAATATAGACACCGAACTACGCATTGCATTTACCGATGCCCTTCGGTTGTCTCTGAAGACGCAACCAGAAGAGGTTGACCCTCGGGTTTTATTTAAGCCAGCTATTGCTGCCGTAACTGCAGCCGCTGCAAAAAAAATAGCACAGTTTGGAACAATGAATGTAGTGAGTCGTCACGTCTTAAAGTCGTAACGTCTTCACGCCTGGTTATAGAGAAGAGAGAATAGAGAGTAGAGAATAGAAAAACCCCTTTTGTGGTTTATGTGGGGCTACTCCCTACTGTCCGATTTCTAATCTCTATCTTCTGCCCTCTATTCTCTACGTACTACTTACTATTAATTATTTACTAACCACTATGTTTAGCTCTGGTATGGCGGGCTCGTCGGTTCGGGACATCAATGTCCGATTTCGTATGTATGCATTTTTCACAGTTGCGCTTTTTGCGCTGGGTACGGTATTGTATTGGCGAGGGGCTTTGTTTATTTCCACCGATTATGTCGAGTTGCCGCAGCATGACAAGAAGGTCAAGCAGGCAACAACGGGGAAGCTCAAAGTACCGAGCTATTTACTAGAAAATTAAGTAACACAGAACAAGTATGTCAGAACAGAAGAAGATTCGTGTAGGTATAAATGGCTTTGGACGCATTGGCCGTCAAGCGTTTAAGTTAGCGCTGGAAAAACCAGAGCTAGAGATTGTGGCGATTAATGACTTTACCAGCCCTGAAGTGTTGGCTCATTTACTGAAGTATGATTCCAACTACGGTCCATACCACCGCACCGTAACCCATACGGAAAGCGCAATCAGTGTAGATGGAAAAGAGTACCCAATCCTTGGCGAAAAAGAACCAGTAAACTTGCCATGGAAGTCTCTAGCAGTAGACGTGGTTATAGAATGCACTGGTCGGTTTACTGATAGCGAAAAAGCAGGGGCGCATATTACCGCAGGGGCACGGCATGTTGTTATTTCTGCACCAGCAAAAGACGAAGGGGTGACTCCGACAATTGTACTTGGGGTAAACGACGCAGAATATACGGGCCAACCAATTATAAGCAATGCCTCTTGTACCACTAACTGTATTACTCCAGTCATGAGTGTGCTACACGATGCCTTTGGTATCGAAAAAGCGTTTATGACTACTATTCACAGTTACACTGCAGAACAGAACTTAATCGATGGTTTGCCACCAGGGGGAAAGAGTGGCGATTTACGCCGTGCTCGTGCTGCCGCGGTGAATATTATTCCGACTACGACCGGTGCTGCTATTTCTGCAACGCAAGCATTACCAGACTTGAAAGGGAAATTCGATGGCTTAGCTATTCGCGTACCAACACCAGTCGGGAGCTTGTCTGACTTTACCTTGTTGCTTGGCAAGCGTACCAGCAAAGAAGAAATAAATCAGGTGTTATCTGCGGCCGCAGCTTCTCCCCGATTTAAAGGCATTTTGGAAGTGACAAACGAACCGATTGTTTCTTCTGACATAGTTGGAAACGCAGCTTCTTGTATTGTGGATTTAGCTCTTACACAAGTAGTCGATGGGAACTTTGTAAAAGTGATTGCGTGGTACGATAATGAGTTCGGCTACAGCAATCGGTTAGTTGAGCAAGTGATTCATGTGGGAAGTAAGTAAATAGACAGCTGACAGCTTCTAGCTGCTTGGGTCGAGGCTTGAAACAGTGTCTTGTCTCTCATGCGGCTAGAAGCTTTCCTTTAAAACGGCTCTTATATGGCAATAACATATCTCAGGTCTAGTAAAATCAAAAACAAGACAGTAGTCATGCGTGTCGACATCAATACGCCATTGTCTGACGCAGGGCAGGTGTCTGACGATTTTCGGATTCGTGCAATCTTGCCCACCATTGCGTACTTGCGAGATCGTGGCTGCACAGTTATTTTGTGTGGTCATTTGGGACGTCCAGACGGTACGTGGGTAAAAAAGTATTCTTTACTACCGGTTGCAAGGAAGTTGGCAGAGTTGCTTTCAGTACCGCTGCAGGAAGGGAAGAGTATATCAGCTGAACAAGCGGTGAAAAAGCTGTTCTTTTTTACCGGAGATATAACACAAGAAGCAGAACGAGAAACACTTACCGCACTTCCTTTGGGGAGTTTGGTTTTGCTTGAAAATATTCGGTTCTATCCAGAAGAAGAAGCGAATGACGCCAAGTTCGCACGTATGTTGGCGAGTCTTGGTGAGGTCTATGTGAACGAAGCGTTTGCGGTTGACCATCGCCGTGCGGCTTCTATTACTGGTATTCCGAAATATGCGACTGCTTCGCTTGCTGGGTTGTTGCTGGAACAAGAGATTAAAGGATTACAAAAGTTATTGCATCGCCCAAAAAGCCCATTTGTAGTCATGATGGGTGGGGCTAAGATTTCTGATAAAGCAAAAACGTTACAAAACCTTGGGCAGCGTGCCGATACTATTTTAGTTGGTGGTGGATTAGCAAACTTGTTTTTTGCGGCACGGGGATACGAGATAGGAAAATCGAAAGCTGAAAGTGAAGCGGTGAAGCTTGCATGGCAAATGGATAAAAACTTTAAAGGCAAATTGGTGTTGCCGGTAGATGTGGTGGTTGCGAACGCCAAGCTGGAAAAGTCTTCTATTCGGACGTGTGCTCCACACGAAGTAAAAAAGAGTGAGCTTATTTTAGATGCAGGACCAAAAACAATTTTAGCGTTTGCAAAAGTACTCAAGCAGGCAAAAACAGTTATTTGGAATGGTCCACTGGGATTTTTTGAACACCCCCCATTTCACCACGCGACAATGGCGCTGGCTCGTGTGGTGGGTGGAGTCGGAACCGGCAGAGCTTTTGCGGTAGTCGGTGGTGGTGAAACAGTGGACGCGGTCAGGCAAGCAGGGCAAGCAAGTTATGTAGACCATGTGTCGACGGGTGGTGGGGCATTGTTGGAATATCTTGCGGGTAAAGAGCTTCCTGGCATCCGCGCGCTGGAATAAAGTTTTTATGGTAACACCAAAACAATATACAAAAGTAGCACTCGTGGTATTGGACGGCTTTGGCGTGGCAAGCCCTTCGCGGGGCAACGCCATATCTTTAGCGGGTACACCGCACCTCGATAGCCTGGTGGGGCAATTTCCTTCTACGACTTTGCAAGCATCTGGTCCACTGGTGGGCCTGCCATGGGGCGAGATGGGCAACTCCGAAGTGGGGCATTTAAACATGGGTGCAGGACGCATTGTAGCTCAAGATTTGCCCCGTATAAACGCTGCTATTCAAGACGACAGCTTCTACAGTAACCCAGCGCTGGTGGGGGCGTGTGAGCATGCTCGTGCGAATAACTCGGCATTGCATCTCATGGGGATAGCAAGCTCTGGTGGGGTGCATGGATTTATTGATCATCTGTTTGCTTTACTGGCTCTAGCAGAAATGCGAGGTATCCAGAGAGTTTTTGTGCATGCATTTTTGGATGGGAGAGACACTCCAGAGCGAGTGGCTTTGCAGGATATAGCCAGAATAGAACAAAAAATTGCAGAAATTGGTGTGGGTAAAATTGCTACTATCACCGGCCGATTTTATGCTATGGACAGAGGAGGGCACTGGAATCAGACTGAGCAGACGTATCGAGCGTTGGTAGAGGGGGTAGGTGTAGAAGCGGCAGGCGCAGAAAGTTGTATTCAGAGTCAGTATGCCAGTGGTGTATACGATGAGATGATTCCGCCGAGTGTGTTGGTAGATGAACAAGGGCATGCGGTAGGTAAAATTTCTGATGGTGATGCGATTATCTTTTTTAACTTTCGCCAAGATCGAGCGCTGCAACTCACGCAAGCATTTGTGGAAACTGGGCGCACCCCGTTAGTTTCTCAGATTCGGGTGTTGCAAAACATTTATTTTGCCACCATGACCGAGTATCGCCAAGGGCTGCCGGTGCATGTGGCGTACTCTGCACCGATACTCGATGGTAACTTAGCAGAATATTTATCTGCAAAAGGATTAAAACAATTTCACGCAGCGGAAAGTGAGAAGTATGCGCACGTGACGGCGTTCTTTAATTGCGGGGTGACTGATCCACTTCCTGGTGAAGATAGACAAATTGTGCGGAGCCCTTCCAATAGCAATAATTATTCAGACCAGCCTCAAATGGCAGCGCCCGCTCTGACTGAAGTGTTGCTCGAAAAATTTGCAGACCCGCAGCTGAATTTTATTTTGGCAAACTACGCCAACGCCGACATGGTCGGGCATACGGGAAATTTGGAAGCGGGGATACAAGCAGTCGCGGCGATAGATGATGCTATGGGAAAATTAGCAGAAGCTGCTTTGGCGAACGACTGGGCACTGATTATAACTGCAGACCACGGCAATATAGAACAAATGGTCAATGTAAAAACAGGGCAAATAGATAAAGACCACACTACCAACCCTATTCCATTTATTTTAGTGGCAGAAGATTTGCGGCGTGTCAGAGAAGAGCGCCCAGATTATGCTTCGTTGGCTACAGTAGTTCCGGACGGGGTGGTAAGCGACGTGGCACCAACGGTGCTCGCGCTTATGGGCTTAGAAAAACCACCTGAAATGACTGCAGTGAGCTTGCTTCGCGCATTAACTTAGTTTTTTGTCGGCATAAATACTTTACAGGCCAGAACAGCTAGGATTTGTTTAGGGCAGCTTGCGCCACCACGGTAGAAGTGGTGGCTTTTCTTTGCTGCGAGGTATCTGTGTTACTATGTGGTATATATGGTTGGTAAGGTAGGAGTGTAAGATTTGAATATATGGCAAAGATTTGGAAGCAAAAAGAAATACCTGCAGCGGCAGTTTTGGCAGAATACGAGGGTGTATCTCCACTGGTTGCTACATTGTTGTGGCAGCGAGGGGTGACAGCGGCAGAAACCAAGCACTTTTTGGAGATAGATTATGCTGACCAGTATGACCCCTACGCGTTTTTGTCTATGCGGGTGGCGGTGGATAGAATTTGGAAAGCAATAGAAGCTGGTGAGCGCATAGTCATTTACAGCGACTACGATGCAGACGCGGTAACGGCCAATGCCGTTTTGACTCAAACCTTTCGGTATTTGGGGGTAGATATTGGGAGCTATATCCCTGACCGTTTTACCGAAGGGTACGGCTTGAACATTGAAGCATTCGAAAAAATACAGGCAGATGGTGCGCAAGTAGTTATAACGGTGGACTGTGGGACGAATTCGGTGGATGTGGCGGAGTGGTGTAAAAAGCAGGGGATAGATTTGATTATTACCGATCATCACGAAATTACGGGGGAAGTACCGACACCGTACGCTTTGATTAATCCAAAAAATCCAACCGAACAGTATCCTGACCACCAGATTACTGGTGTGGGTGTGGCGTACAAACTGGCGAAGGCGCTCTTAGACGAAAAAGCGAGGGTTGTAAAACTGAAAGGGATTTCCGAAGAACAATACGTGGCTAATTGGGACAAGTGGCTGCTCGATTTGGTTGCGATAGGAACAGTGGCAGATTGTCATAGCCTCCTTGGCGAAAATCGTATTTTTGTGAAGTATGGCTTAAAAGTGCTGGCGCGCACCAAATGGGCAGGGGTGCGTGCTATTCTCGGGCTGGCGGTTAAAGATGCGGCAAGCGAGCTTACGACGTACACGTTAGGGTTTTTGCTTGCGCCGCGGATTAACGCTGCAGGAAGGCTTGAGCACGCAAATATAGCACTGGATACACTCCTTGCTCGTGACCCTGTGGTGGCAGGGCAGGCAGCGCTGGTGTTGGACAAAGTGAATACACGGAGACAAGAACTCACAAGCCGACTTATTTCTGAAGCGCGAGAGCAAGCGCAGCTGCAAGGCGAGCGCAAAGTATTGGTACTCGCAGGGACAGATTGGCCCAAAGGGATTGTGGGGATTGCTGCGGGGCGTTTGGCAACAGAGTTCATGAAGCCTGTTATTGTGCTAGAGGCAGCAGCAGATATGTGCACAGGGTCGGCTCGCACGTGGGGTGAATTTGACGTGGTGGCTGCGCTGCAAGCGACGAGTCAGTATTTAGTAAAATATGGCGGGCATAAAGAAGCAGCTGGGTTGAGTCTTTTGCCAGAGAATTTAGAAGCATTTCGTGTTGCTATTGCTCGCTACGCAGAAACAGCAGCAGGGTTCGAAACAGAAAAAGGGATAGATATTGACGCAGTACTGGGAGTGGAAGACCTTACATTAGATTCTTTTGACCAGCTCGAGCGGTTGGCGCCATTTGGAGCTGGCAACCCGAAACCGGTGTTTTTGCTGCGGGGTGCGTTGTTGCAACAAGCGCGGAAAGTGGGTAAGGAGTCTACGCATGTGCAGGTAGTGTTCGATGTGGGTGGGGTGCTTTTGGCGGGGATAGGGTTTAGTATGGCGCATATTGCCGACGCATTTCCTCTAGGCACACGCTGTGACGTTGTTGTAGAGCTCATGGCAGATGCATGGAATGGGATGCGGAAATTGAAATGTCGAGTTATAGATATACGCCTCGCAGAAACTGAGGTACACTAAAATATATGCATATACAAAAAGTAACAGTACATACTGACGGTGGGTCACGGGGTAACCCAGGGCACGCAGCAATTGGAGTCGTCATTCGTAACGCAGAAACTTCTGAAGTTATTTTTGAGCATGGGTCATACATTGGCATTACTACCAATAACGTAGCTGAGTACAGTGCACTGGTAAAAGCACTGGAAACAGCAAAAGACCTTGGTGCGCAAGCGGTTGCCGTGTACATGGATAGCGAACTGATCGTGCGACAAATGCAAGGTCGGTACAAAATAAAAGAGCCAACACTACAAGTATTGGCTGCAAAAGTAATCCAGCTAAAAAATAATTTTACGGAAGTAACATTTGAACACGTACGTCGCGAGTTTAACAAAGACGCTGATCGTATGGTGAACCAAGCACTGGATGCACAGGTGGGGAGCTAAAACAGCTCAATCAGTTTTAGTGTTGTTCCTGAGAGGTACAGCGCGTGGGTGTTTTGCATAAATGAAATCGGAGTCAGTGTATCTGTAGCGGTGTCTAAGGTGTAACGGTTTTGTCCGAACTCTGCATTAATTTCTAAAGCTACCAGTTCTTTGTCTGGCGCGGCGAGCACGTACTGTTTATTTGGGGTAATCAAATACGCACGAAAGGGTTGCGAGGAGCGAGAGATAAGTGACGAACTGTCACTTGTGCTGGAGTAAGACCAAAATTCACTGGGGGTGGCGTAAGTAAGGTTGCCAGAGGCAGTACTAGCGCTGCTGACTCCTGTGGCAATTTGCTTTGCATTTTCTGCCAGTCGGTACAAAGTAGTTCCTTGGAGTATGTACACGCTTTTGCCTTCATCGAGGAAAAGACTGCTTTCTGCATCGTTCAGGTTTGTACTAAATTCCTGCATGCCAATAATTGCTCCGTCTTTGAGCGTGCCGTGCATGAGTAGGAGTTGCTGTGGCTCTGTGGAGGTGAGGTAGTAGATGTCCGAGTTGTGTAGTGTAAAGCCTCTTACTTTTCGAGCTAAAGTTTTTACATCGTTTGGTTGCGCAAGGGTAGTGTAGAGCAGCTCACCTGTGGGGCTAAGATGTACCACTGCATCAATAGTAGCCAGAGTCGCTCCTTCAGAAAAACTTGTGGGGAGTTGTACGGGGGTGGTGTTTGGTGCAACTACCCATGCATATGTTGGTCCAGTTACTATGAACTGATTTTTTTGTGCTCCTGTTTGCAGAATAGTTGCTTCTGCTGGTAAGGTTGTAGACTCTGCGGTGCTTCCGGTGCGGTCAGTGATAACCAGTTTTTTGCCAGTGGTGGTGTAAGCGATGCGCTCGTCGCTGCTTGCTGCATGAGTCACGTTCGTAGCAATTGTTTGAGGTTGCGTGTCTTTCACGAGTGCGAGTTTGGCGGGGTTTGGGTTGGCATGGGTTACTCGCCCAGCAATAACCGACAAAGTTTTTTGCCATGCTTTGTAACCTGCTTTGGTTATGCGGGTGTCGTATCTGCCAGTAGGAAGAAACCGAACTGCACCAGGGGTAGTGAGTTCTTCTGCTGAGTTTACGAAGACAGTAGCATTGCTCGGGTCTGTTTCAATAGAGATAATGCCCGTTTTGGGAGATTGGGTTGGTTTGGTCGTCCAGCGCTTGCCCTGTACATAGAGCAAGAGGGATGGGGCAAGAATAAGGAAGGTGGCAATGCCAAGGGCGATAAGTGTGTAGCGATATCGAACGGTCATGGGGGAAATATAAATATAATCTCAATATAGTATAGTCACTTTTGCGCTCTACTACAAACTGGTAGGGTTTGGTATACTAGATGCATGTAGAGGTCGTGTGGTTTGTAGAAACTCTGAAAAGTACTGCAAAAACAGCTCTTTCTGCCTACAGGTGTAACTTGAAGAAGCATATGTCTAAATGGTTTCAAAACAAAGTTGGGATAGACTTGGGTACAGCAAATACGCTGGTATTTTTGCCCCATCAAGGGATTGTAATCAATGAGCCAACCGTTGTGGCTATTACGCTCGACGATAACCGTGTCTTAGCTGTGGGACAAGAGGCAAAGGATATGTTGGGTAGAACACCAGAAACCATTGTTGCTCGCAGACCAATGCGAGACGGTGTAATTGCAGACTATCGAGTAACCGAAGCAATGTTGCGTTATTTCATTAACAAAGCGTTACCAGGGTTCAGGTTGGTGCGTCCAGAAGTTATGATTAGTGTCCCAGGGGGTGTGACTTCGACTGAGCGTCGTGCAGTGTTAGATGCGGCTCGTGCTGCGGGGGCTCGCCAAGCTTTTGTAATCAAAGAAACAGTTGCTGCAGCAATTGGGGCGGGGATTCCAATTGGTAGCGCTGCAGGAAATTTAGTGATTGATATTGGTGGTGGAACTACCGATGTAGCGGTGTTGTCTTTGGGCGGGATTGTGAATTCCACTTCGGTACGCGTCGCAGGAAATCGATTAGACCAGAGTATTGTAGACTTTGTGCGTAAACGCCATGGGCTTGCCATTGGCGACAGAACCGCAGAAGAAATAAAAATTACCATTGGTAGTGCGCAAGCATTACCCGAAGAAGAAGTTATGGAAACCAAGGGACGTGATGGCGTCACGGGTTTGCCACGCACGCTCACGGTGTCTACGAACGAAGTGGTGGAAGCAATTACAGAAGACTTACAAGAAATTGTTCGTGCTATTAAAACAGTTTTGCAAGACACTCCACCAGAACTTGTAGCAGATATTATAGACAAAGGGATGGTCATGACTGGGGGCACTGCCCAGTTGCGTAACCTTGACCGATATATTTCCGAAGCAATTGGCGTGCCCTGCTTTGTGGCAGAAGATCCGCTCTTGTGTGTTGCAAAAGGTACCGGTGTAGCACTAGATAATTTGGATAGTTACAAACGAAGCATACTCAGTATAAAATAACGCTGATATACGGATATCCGCGAATCTACGGATACCTACGGATAAAACTTTACAATAGTACAGATTTGCAGATTCATGCAGATCTACAGATACCTACAGATAAGACTTAGGCCAAGAACATCTGTAGGTATCTGTAGATCTGTTTTTCATCTGTATATTTGTAGAGTGCTATGGTATAATAAAATCAAATTACAACTTTAATAGTGAAACAAAAGTCATGAACGAAAATACAAGAAAATCTTTCTACATTTTTCTTGCTATGGTCTTAGGGGTGTTGTTGTTTTTGATGGTACAACGCGCTGCCTTTATTGCTGCATTTTTGCTGGGTGCAGATATTTCTAGTTTGTATGCACAAGCTTTGGGGGTTATTACTACTGCTGTCGCTGTTTCTTTTGGTGCATGGTACGGTGTTTGGTTGGGACTTATCTGGTATGCGGCAATTTATGAAGACAGAACCACACAGAGCATGGCAAGCTTCTTGCTTCGCCGAACAAAAACGTCTCATGGAGTAACTACAGATGAAGTGGTAGCCATGCGACAAGGTGGTGGGGAAGTGGAGACTGAGTACATGCAGTCCAGCAGCTTGCCTGCAGCGAGTACGAAGACCATTCGTCGCCGTGCGCATGTGGCAAGCCCAAAGACAGTTCGCCCAACACGACGTGCGTTGGCTAAGAAGACTACCTAAGATTTCTGTTTCTAGAGTACTACTGATATGACCTATGTAAAACTATTTGGGTATGGATTGGGTTTAGCAGCATTTTTAGTTATCACAAAGTCCCTGTTTTACTCTTTCGCTGCGTGGGAGACTTCGTTTTTCATTCATGCACTGTACTGGGTGGTAGTGGGAGTAGCGGCTGTGTTTGCAGTGCGCCAGTTGGGTGCTATTACGGTGCTTGAAGCACTTATAGTGTTGGTGTTGTGGCTTGTATTTGAACTTTTGGGTGATGCGCTTATAACAGGGCTGTTGGTAGGGTACAAGGCTTTAGTAGATCCAAACATGGCAGTTGGGTACGTCGTGCTTGCTTCGGTCATAATCTTTTTCCACCACAAGCGACACGTCGCTCGCCGGAAAGAACTTGCTGCTGGCTAAAAATAGCTTATTTTTCAAAACACGGGAACCCGTGTTTTTTTGTTTGCCAAAAGGTGGACGATAGTATACCATTATCAAGAGCTCCGCTCTTGGTAATTTTTAATTTTTAATTTTCAATTTCCAAATCCAAAACAAACACAAGTTTAACTCAAAACTCAAAACTGAGAAGTCAAAATTTCAAATCAAAACTGTAAACTTTAATGCAATTAAGTTTTGAGTTTACAGTTGCAGTTTTGCGTTTTGACTTTTGAGTTTTGATTTTTACTTTGGATTTTGGAATTTATTTTTCTATGCAACCTATTGTTCTTCACATCGACATGAATAGCTACTTTGCCTCGTGCGAGCAGCAAGACAACCCGGCGTGGCGCGGGAAGCCTTTGGGTGTGTGCGAACATTTGGGTGGAATCATTATCGCTCCTTCAGTAGAAGCGAAGCGGTGGGGTGTCAAAACGGGTACACCTGTGTGGGAAGCGAAAAAGTTGTGTCCGCAGATTGTGTTAACCAAAACTAACCCAGACCGTTACCGCACGTATACCGCAAAGTTTATTAGCCTCCTCGAAGAGTACACCGATGCTGTAGACAGGTACAGCATAGACGAAGCTTTTTTAGACCTTACCAAAGTCTGTAACGTGAAAGTGAAAGCGCTGACCACGGAAGGTGCCATGGAGTGGCGGCTGGCGGACCCATTTGCAGAAGCGGAAATAGTGGCGAAAGAGATCAAGCAGCGGATAACGCGTGAGGTGGGAGACTACTTGCGGTGTTCGGTAGGGATAGCAGAAGACAAGTTGGTGGCGAAAATAGCGTCTGACATGAAAAAGCCGGACGGCTTGGTGGTGGTACGACCAGAAAATCGTGAGTGGTTGTATCAAAACATTACCTTAACCGACATCCCTGGGATTGGTAACAGGCAAGCGCGTAGGCTTGGTTTGTACGGTATTCGAACACTACAAGATTTGCGGCGGTGTCCAGTGTCGCACTTACGGCAGTGGTTTGGTCCGGTTATGGGACAGCACATGTGGTCCATGGGACAGTTGCGTGGGTCGTGGCAAGAAGGGTTTGCCACGCCGACGCCCCTGCGTTCGGTGGGGCATATGTACACAGTGGCACAGGAGTTTCGAAAGCAGCCTTTGGTAGCGGAGCGGGTGCTGTCTCGGTTGTCCGAAATGGTGGCACGGCGCCTACGGGGGTTGGGGCAAGGCGCCTCTGCGGTGGGAGCGTGGATTACCGACAAGGACTACCAGTTTGCTGGTGGGAAAGCAGCATTTGATGCACCTGTCGATGCAGGCAACGAAATTTTTCGAGCTGCACGTGCGGCAATCTTTCGGGAAACTGCAGGGCAGTGGCCAAACCAAATCTACCGGATTGGGGTAACTGCTTTTGGGCTGGTGCCAGTTTCTACAGCAACCCAGCTCAGTTTGTTTGCTGCGGTAGATAAAAAGCGTTCGCTTGGGACAGCGCTAGACAAGATTAACGCAAAGTATGGAGGAATAGCGCCCAATCCCATGCAAACACGAGCAGCGCTGGGTAGTGTGCCCAACTACAACAGGGCAGACGATGTCATTTTGCCGGCGCCAGCATTTTTCGCACGAAACATTATTCGCGACTCTGTTGGTTTTGGGCGCATGAAAGAGTTTCGTGTCGCAGATTTCAAACGGGGTGGCTAACCTTGTGTGGTATAATGCAAGTAATACTAACCAATAGTGTATGACTGAAGATATTTCCAATTACAAGAAAATGTTGTCCGATTTGATTAAAAAGCAAATGGTCATGCTTGGCCCAAACATTGCGTTGGACAAAGCGCGTAAAGTCCCAGGGCTGACCATTGACGATGCTGGTGAGGTAACCGCAATTTCTGGTGACCCACGACTCGTCTTGAAAGGTGTGGCGAATGAATACATGACCTTGTCCGGACAGATTGCTCAAATGACCTTGAATACATTACTCGAAAAATACCCAGGGCTCGATAGTATCTAGGCTTGTGTTTTTGTTCGTGCTCGTGGTGCGCAACTAATGTTGGTTTTCGCATAGTTCATGCTGCTGTACTTTGTTCTTATAATCGATTTTATTTTGTTGGCCGTAATGATTGCGGTCTTTGTTCGATATTCCCTAAAAGACAGGGCACGCCTGCAGGGACAGGTAGGACAAGCACATGAACTACAGCAACGGCTGTACCAGATTCAGGTGTTAAAAGAGATTGGTGAACGTATTGGGTACACTTTGGATACAGGCAAGACCGTAGAAATTATTACAAGCAGCTTAGGTAACTTGCTCGAGTACGACACGGTGTCGTACATGGTGGTACAGGAAGACAGTGACCAACTTATTTTTAAGTGTCATGTGAACAACACCGTCCCGCACTCATTTTTGGATGAAGTAAAAGCCAAGATGTTGTTGGCTGTGTCTACAATTTTAAATAAAGAGTATAAGCAAGAAGCGCTAGACGAGAGTGTGACTGGCAACATTTTGGACGACAACATGCGGGTGAGTCTGCAGTCGTACTTTAACTTGCCTGTGGTTATTGGCGACAAGTTAGTTGGGCTTATTACCGTTGCCTCGCACGAAAAAGGGCAGTATGGCGATGCGCAAGCTTCCATTTTGTACTCTATTACCAACCAAGCAGCCACTGCAGTAAGCAAGCTGCAAGCTATGCTGGAAAGCGAAAAAGGGAAGTTGGTGTCTGTTATTAACTCCATGACAGATGGTGTGCTCATGGTAGACATGCGCAACCAGATTTTGGTGTCTAACCCTGCAGTGCGGAAACTGTTGGAAATAACAGGCGACCAACAAGCGACTATGTATGACGTGGTAGACGCGCTGGCGGGGCACGTTGATTTGCGCACAAAAATTGAGCAAGCGGTGGGCATGCATGAACCAATTGTGGTGCCTGAAGTGCAACTGCGGAACCACGTGTTGCAAATGACTATTACCCCTGTGCGAAGCCAACAAGGGGATCAGCTTGGTGCTGCTGTGGTTTTCCATGACATTACCACCGAAAAAGATTTGGAAAAAGTACGCCAAGACTTTACTGCAATGATGGTGCACGAGTTGCGCGCACCACTGACTGCCGTGCGTTGGTCGAGTGAGTCTCTCGAAAAAGCAGTTGGCACAGGGAAGGCAGATGAGCAAAAAGTGAAAGAAACTGCAGTTACCATTGGCGCTGCGTCCCGCAATATGTTGGAATTGGTCAATGACTTGCTAGACGTGGCAAAAATTGAAGCAGGGAAGTTCGACCTCAATATCCAAGAATACGATATTATTGGCATTATTCAAGAACAGGTGCAGACGTTTCGGGCTTTGGCAGAAAGTAAGCACTTAGAAATCAAAGTCACCGTACCAGAGAAATTTGTCTTAAAGTGTGATAAAATACGCATAAGCCAAGCGCTGGAAAACCTGCTTTCAAACGCCATTAAATACACAGATGGTGGGGAGGTCATGGTTACCTTTACACAAGACCAGCAGAAGAAAATTGGTATTGTTTCGGTGAAAGACTCTGGAGTGGGTGTGCCGAAAGAAGACTTGTCCATGCTGTTCTCCAAGTTCCGCCAGCTTAAAAATGTGGACAATGCCCGCAAGGGGACTGGTCTTGGGTTGGTGGTGACCAAAGGTATTATTGAAGCACACGGCGGGCAGATTTGGGCCGAAAGCCCAGGGGAGAACATGGGTACAACCTTCTCCTTCAGCTTACCTTTATAAATTAATATAATCATGGGTGCATTGAGTTTGTAGATTGTGTGGATGTTGTTGCGCGCACGAGCGCTTCGTACATCTGTGTTATCTGCGGTATCTGTGCATCTGTGAATGTGACATATGACAAAAATTGTTATTGCAGAAGACGATAAGCTCTTGTCTGGCTCTTTAGTTTCTGGTTTTACCGAAGCTGGTTTCGAAGTGCATCCCGCGTATGACGGCGAAGAAGCCATTGCCAAGATCAAGGAAATCAAACCAGATGTGGCTTTGTTAGATATAATGATGCCAAAGCTCGACGGTATTGGGGTGCTCTGGGAAATTAAAGCAGACGCAGAGACTTCTCAAATTCCTGCAGTAGTTTTGACCAACATGGCAGACATGGAAACTATTTCTAAGATTATGGAAGCTGGGGGAACTGACTATTTGCTCAAAAGTGACCAGTCTATCGACAATATCATAGAAAAAGTACGCCAAGTCCTCGCCCGAAGTGTAAACCCACAGTAGTAACGAGTAATGAGTTGCTCGTAACGAGTCAGAAATTTGTTTTTCTCGCAACTCGTTACTAGTTACTCGCAACTAAATTCATGGACGTATTTTCTCATGGCCTCTGGGGCTTTGCCCTTAGTTACCCAAAAGCGCAAAAAGAAGGCGAGCCCAAAAAAGCTTTGTGGGGTTTAGCACTGGGTATGCTGCCAGATGTGATTCCGTTTTTACCAGTGCAGCTTTACTTTTTACTGACCCAAACGAGCTTTTCCCCGAATTTGTTTTTTCCGATACCGCAACACTGGGTGTTTGCATGGGCAATACAGAGTTATAACTACACACACAGTTTAGTTTTATTTTCTCTTGTGTTTGCGGTGGTCAGCGGGGTTCGGTACTACAAAAAGCTGCCTGTGGTGTGGTGGCCATTGGTGGCGTGGGGGTTGCATATTGTAATGGACATTCCTACCCACCCTGACTTTTTTAGTACGCCATTTTTGTTTCCATTTTCGCATTTCACTTTGGCAGGTAGGGGAGTAACATGGGCGAACCCATGGGTGTTTGGCTTGAACTGGCTCGCGCTTATTGGCATACTCATTTGGATCCGGAAAGACATGCAGAAGCATGAAAGCAGTAAATAATTTTTAATTTTCAATTTCCAATTTTTGAAAACTGAAAATTAAAAATTGAAAATTCTTTTTTTGTCTTCATGTTCTACGTCCTCGCGCACAATATTCGTTCGCTGCACAACGTTGGTTCTATTTTCAGAACCAGTGAGGTGTTTGGGGTGACCGAGTTGCTCTTGAGTGGATACACAGGGTACCCACCAGACGAAAAGCTCTCCAAAGTGGCTTTGGGGGCAGACATGCTGGTGCCGTGGCGATATGGTAAATCTGCTACACTGCTCATTCGTAAGCTGCGCCGTGAGGTTCCCAATCTGGTGGTTGTAGGGCTGGAAAATAATTTGCCCAAAGGGCTACAGGCTATGCCATTGCAACGGTATAAGCCTACAGGGCCTGTATTGCTCGTGTTGGGGGAAGAAGTCTCTGGGATTCCCAAAGCGCTGCAAAAGCAATGTGACGTGTTTGTGGAGATTCTGCAGTTTGGTAAAAAAGAGTCACTCAACGTCTCTGTGGCGTTTGGGATTGCTGCGTTTTCCTTGCGAAATAGTCTCAAAATACCTAAGCAGAAAAAGTAAAATACCATAACTTACCAAGGGGTGGGGATAATGTGAAGCACTTTATTCTGACTGCTAAATTACCGCTCAAGAGAGCGGTTTTTTGTTGGTGTGAAACCTTTGACCCTGAGGGTTTTTGTGGGGTATACTGGATTTGTAGTGGTAGAAAGTGGATAAAAGTGGGGATAAGTGGTTCAAATAGTGGATAACTTAACAACACTTACCATTTGCTTTCAAAAACCACCTCTATTTTGCAGAGAAATCTGCAGAAATAAGCGCACCAAAGAATAACCCATACATGTTTATTGGCGAATACGAAGCTTCCATAGATGAAAAAGGTAGGGTAGCAGTGCCTACCAAGTTTCGTGCGTCTTTAGAAGGTAAGGTGGTTATTACCCGCGGCTTAGACAATTCGTTGTTTTTGTACCCCAGCCAAGAATGGAAAACCATGGCAGAGAAGTTAGCGAGTCTCCCAATTTCTACTGCAAATACAAGAGCTTTTTCCAGGCTCATGTTGGCGGGTGCTATGGAATGCGACATAGACAAGCAAGGTCGCATTGGTATCCCGAGCTATTTAAAAGAGTTTGGGGGTATGCAAAAACGAGTTGTGTTTGCAGGGTTATATAACCGCATCGAACTTTGGAGCGAGGAGAAGTGGACCGCATACAAAGCAGAAACAGAAAAAGAAAGCACTGCTATCGCAGAAGCACTCGGTAGTCTTGGGGTGTAGCCGTGTAAACAAACAAGCATACAAACATGCAAGCGCTGAAATAAAAGACAGACTCCTTATTTGCTTATATGCTTCTCTGTTTACATGAACTATGACTCAAAATTACCATCACATTCCTGTTCTTTTAGAAGAAGTGTTAGAACTACTCGACCCGCAGCCTGCACAGCAGTTTGTTGACGCGACGCTCGGTGGTGGTGGTTATACCGAAGCGCTGCTCGCTCGTACAGCTCCAAGCGGACGAGTGCTGGCACTCGACCTTGACCATGATGCACTCGCGCACGCAAAACAGAATTTTTCTGGAATTGCGCAAGATCGGTTGGTGTTAGTGCATAGCAACTTTTCCCAAGTTGGGCATGTGGTGCACAGTCACGACTTTGGTCCGGTGCAAGGGATTGTGGCAGACATCGGCTTGTCCAGTTATGAGCTCGACCAATCAGGGAGAGGTATTAGCTTCCAGCGGGACGAACCGCTCGACATGCGCTTCGACCAGTCGTCAGGAAAACCGACTGCAGCATTTTTGCTAGCAGAGTCTACCGAAGCTGAGTTGGCGCACTTGTTTAAGCACTTCGGCGAAGAGCGATACGCGCCACTCATTGCCAAGCAGATTGTACAGCAGCGTTCAGGAGAAGCTATAACCCGCACGCCGCAGTTAGTAGAAGCGATTACCAAAGGGGTTCCAGCGCGGGTTCGGTTTCGGACCCAAGACTCGGTGCGGCGCATATTCCAAGCGCTGCGCATAGCAGTCAACGCTGAACTCGAAAATCTTGAAGCGTTTTTACCTGCAGCGCTCGATATCCTTGCTCCAGGTGGGGTGCTGGCAGTCGTTACGTTCCATTCGCTCGAAGACAGGATAGTCAAACAATTTTTTAAAGCAGCAATAACTGGATGTATTTGCCCGAAAGATTTCCCTATTTGCCAGTGTGGTAAAACTCCTGCAGCACAAAGCATAACAAAAAAACCAATTATTGCTGGAGCAGCAGAGCAAGAGCGAAACAGTCGCTCACTTTCTGCCAAACTTCGAGCAATACGAAAAATATAAAGCAGTTCAAAAGCAGCTCGTAAAATCAAAACCTTCAAACGTATGTCACTAGCCCCAACAATTAGTTCCAGCACTGTCGGTGTCCAACTACCTTCCTTTGAAATTACGAAAGACCTAGCCAGTACCACTCGTACTTCTCGTTCTGTAGTGGTTCCAGTGCGCACAAGCGCCAAAGCAGTGGCTCCAACAGTCAACAGATTCGGCCCACTCTATGCACGTATGTTTGTGGTAGCGCTCGCTATTTCCAACGTGGTGTTGTTTGGGTTGTATTTATTTTCGGTGAACGGGTTAGAAGGGTCTGCGTTTTCGTTGCGACAACAACAAAACGAGCTCGAAAAGCAAAAGTCTGTACAAAGGCAGTTGCAAGTGCAAATCGCAGAGGTGACTGCAGGTGTTCGTATGCGCGGGATTGCAGCTGGTGCAGAAGGATTTGTGCCGGTCGGGACGCCAGAGTTTATTAAGAGTGCCAAAGTAGAAACGGTAAGCATGCGCTAAAAGTATGTCTGGAAAGCACGAAGTAAAACCAAGTGTCTATGTAGGGAGGGTGCGTCTATTGGGCGGGCTCTTTTTTGTTCTGTTCGCCATGCTCGTGTTTCGCTTGTCGGTGTTGCAAGTGTCTTCTAGTTCGTACTACCGTGGGGTCGCAGAAGATCAGCACGCCTTTTTTGCAAAGCTTGCTCCAGCGCGGGGCGATATTAAAATATTTGACCAATTAAGTCCAGAAGCCGTGCCAGTGGCAACCAATGTCGAAGCACCACTGGTATATGTCGTACCGAAAGAGATTACACAACCAACGGTGGCTGCGCGGGTATTGGCGCAGGCATTAGGGCTTGTGGAAACAGACGTCGAAGGGCGTATTCGTAATAATCAAGATAAAGTCTACGTACCACTCAAGCGAAATATTACTGTCGCGGAACGTGCGGCAGTAGAAGCACTCCAACTTCCGGGGGTGCGGTTCGATACTGAAGTGGTTCGATTTTACCCAGAGCATGAGTTTTTGAGTCATATTGTTGGGTTTTTGGGATACCGTGAAGATTCGGGGTCACAAAAGGTGGGAGTGTACGGTTTGGAGCGAGAATATGAATCTACGCTGGCGGGTGTGTCTGGTGCAGCGCGGGCAGACACATCACTTGCCAGACGTTGGTTGTTTGGCTCTGGGACCGAGTTCGCTCCTGCGCGCAATGGCAACCAGCTACTCCTCACCATTGACCGGAGCATTCAAATGCAAGCTGAACGAGTGTTGGCAAAAGCAGTGACCGATAACTTAGCAGATAGTGGGTGTGCGATTGTTATGGACCCAAAAACGGGAGCTATTTTAGCCATGGCGAGTAACCCAAGCTATGACCCCAACCAGTACAACAAAGTAACTGACCAGTCCGTGTTCAACAGCCAGTGTACGACTGCGGGCTATGAACCAGGATCAGTGTTTAAAGCGGTTACGATGGCTGCGGGAGTAGACGAAGGGGTGGTTGGTCCCGACACGACATTTACCGACACGGGGTCAGTAGAAGTAGATGGGTATACTATTCGCAACTCAGATAACAAAGCACATGGCGTGCAGACTATGTCGCAAGTTTTGGAAGAGTCTTTGAATACAGGGATGATTTTTGTAAAAAATAAAGTTGGTAATGCAGACTTTCTAAAATATACGAAAAAATTTGGCTTTGGCGAACTGACTGGTGTGGATTTGCCAGAAGTGGCGGGGAGCTTGTCTAACTTAAAAGGGAACATTGCGGTAAACTACCATACTGCAAGCTTTGGGCAAGGGATTTCGGTCACTCCGCTTCAAATGGTGCGGGCATATGCCGCGCTGGCTAACGGCGGGAAAATGCCAACACCACATGTGGTTGCATCGCAAATCACCCCAGAAGGGGAGACTGTTCCGACGACACTGCCTGAGCCTGCGCAAATCGTGAAGCCACAAACTGCCGCCGCAGTGTCTGCTATGTTAGTTGGCGTGGTAGAACGTGGGCATGGCAAGCGAGCAGCGGTAAAAGGATACTATGTCGCGGGCAAGACGGGCACAGCGCAAGTTGCGAAAAAAGAAGGTGGGGGATATGACCCAGACAATAACATTGGAACATTCGTGGGGTACGCGCCGGTAGAGGATCCGAAATTTGTGATGCTTGTTCGGGTAAACCACCCGCGCACGGTGCAATTCGCAGAAAGTACTGCGGCTCCCGCGTGGGGGCAGTTGGCAGAATTTATCCTGTCGTACTTAAATGTGCCACCGACAAGGACGAAGTAGCGTAATAGCTGCTAGGAATTAGGAGTTAGGAACTAGAAGCTAGGATTTAGGAGTTAGGGGTCAGTAAAAGAAATTCCAAGTCCCAAGCAGCAAATATCAAATAAATTCCAATATTCAAAATCCAAACAAACACAGCATAACTCAAAAGTCGAAACGCAAAAGTCAAAACTTCAAATCAAAACTGCAAACTATTCACTCGTATGGTATAGTTTGCAGTTGAAGTTTTGATTTTTGATTTTTCAGTTTTGAATTATCCTTATATGTTTTAAGCTAGGAGCTAACTCCTAACTCCTGCTTTTACGCTTTCCTCTTTCCCCACTGAATGTTATCCCAGAGGCGTTCATGGCAAAAATACAGCACAGTACTAGCAAGGTTGGACCACGCAATTACTTTTAGCGTGGTGTCGTACTGTTTGG
>CAZZBG010000001.1:0-3357 GCA_964652865.1 uncultured Candidatus Saccharibacteria bacterium | reverse complement strand
GTACTAGCAAGGTTGGACCACGCAATTACTTTTAGCGTGGTGTCGTACTGTTTGGTGGCAAAAAAGATAATTAAACTATCGGTAAACAGTATAATTGCTCGGTAGGTAATGGCTTTCACTACCGAGCGGGAGTAATGTTCTTTTATTTTCATGTCTTAGGCAGCTTTCTTTTTAACAGTGGTTGTTCTGGTGCGAGGTTTTTTCACAAAGCTAGTTGCTTGGAGTGGTTTGAGGTAGCCAGGGGCAGAATCTGCCATTTGCACGCCAATAGGATTATGCTCGAGGTGTACTGCTCGTTCGGACTGGAACGCTCCATTTAAAATAAGTTTTTGAATGTAGTTATGCGCTGCTTCTGCATGTTCGACTAAGTAGTAGAGTTTGGTGTCTTCAGGGGAGATACCGCCGTGTTCTTTTAAGACGGTGGTGTCTATCCACTTCAGCAGTGGGGCCCAAAAGTCTTTGTCTACCAGAATAACGTAGGCGCCGGTAATTTTGCGTGTTTGAATAAGTGTGAGGATTTCAAAGAGTTCGTCGAGTGTGCCAAAACCCCCGGGGAAGAAAATGTATATCTGCGACACAGAAGCCAACATGACCTTGCGGGTGAAGAAGTAGTGGAACGATTCGCTTTCGGTAACGTAGCGGTTTACCCGTTGCTCCATAGGGAGTTGGATGTTGAGCCCGACAGATTTCCCACCTGCTTCGCGTGCACCTTGGTTAGCTGCTTCCATAATGCCAGGACCGCCGCCAGTCACAACGGCAAAGCCATCTTTGGCAAGTAGGTACCCCAGCTTTTGTGCGTCACGGTAGACGTCGTGTTCTGCGCCCCAGCGAGCAGAGCCAAAAAAACTGACTGCGTGTTCGAACTGGGCAATAAAGCGGAATCCGTCTGCAAACTCGGACACAATGCGCCAAATACGGCTCGGGGAAAACAAGTTATCTTGCCCACCCATAAGTTTCTTTAAGTGTCGTTTCGTGATTTTTACCTGTGGTTTGCCACTTTTTTTGGCAGCGGTAGCTGGTGCGACCACGTCTATTCTTTTTATCGGTTTTTCGTTTTTCATTTCTGTAGCTCCTTATACCTATAGTATAGCAGTCTTCATACAAAAACACCGCCCGTAGGCGGTGTTTTTTTGTGTAAGTTAGAAATTTACAGCAGCGGTTCTTGTGGTGGGGTAGTTGTTTCTTCGATTATAACCACTTCGGTTTGCTCGATGCTTGGAGTGCCTGCATAAAACTTTGCAAGGGTGTCGATAGCGCGTACCAACAGCCAAGAAAGCAGAAGGGTGATTACCCATGCAGTAATGACTGCGTAGAGCAAGCCGACAGTGCGCTTTTCTACTTCGCGGATGTTCTTTCCGGCAAGGACGTAGACAGTGTCTTCACCGCTTTTCACGCTGGTAATGACCGCTGCGATACGAGTACCTTTTTCTGGTTCCCATGTTATCATGGTGCGACCATTTTTTGCTGCAGCTTCGAACACTGCTTTTGGAGGAATTGGGTCAGAATCGTTCAGTTTGGCAGAAGAGCCAAGTACTTTGCTGTCTTTATCAAAGATCATGGCAAAGGCAGAAAGACTGGTTTTGATGTCTGTACCGCCAGCAGAAGGGATGAGTTGGTCGGCAGGAGCGCCTTTGGCAATCGCAGCGGAAATTTCTTCGGTTATTTCGATTTGTGGGTCATTGGCAGTTTGTCTGTATGTTTGTTGGGTTGCAACGTAGACGAGGCCGATAACTGTGGTAAAGATTGCGGCAAGCACAACCCAAGTACCCAAAAGGGTGTTTCGTTTGTTCATGAATGTCTGAATACTTAATTTTTCTTACTATAGCAGGATTTGGGCGAATGGCAAACAGAGCCATTTAGCCACGCAAAGTGAATTTTTGTACCCGCGTGTAAGACTTTTCGTCACTCTGGCGCTTGTACAGCTCAATGCTACCAACCGCAAAGCTAAATGGGTGTATAAGCGGCTCAATAAGTGCGGCGATACTTTTTTGGTTTGCTTTGGGCACTTTTTCTATCAAGGTCATGTGGGGATTGAACACGTTGTGCTTGGGACCAGTTTTGTATGCCAGTGTGTGTTCGCTATGTAGTGTAACTATAGCTTTGAGTAGTTTTTTGTGGAGCGAGCGAAGTGAGCGGGTGGTGCTGGGGGAAAATCCACAGAACCATACAGGAGGTTTGTTTTCGAACACTCCCGTGTGGGTTAGCAACGCGTCGATAGGGGAGGTTGTTGCTGCAATGTTCCGAACGACGCCAATTAACTCTTTGGCATGCGTGGGAGCGAGTTGGAACGGCGGCAACAGCATAATATGCGGTGGTAGTTTGTACTGGCTTGTGTCTTTAAAATGGTTGCGAAAATCGTGCACCAGCGTTTGTATGTGTTTTGGGGGAACGACAATCACAACATATGTTTCTGTGGGTTGTGTGCGCATTGTTTTGTAGTGTTAGTATCTATTGGTAGTGTACCATGGTGTGATAGTGAAAAAACCACCCTCGGGTGAGAGTGGTTTGTGTGCAACGGTCAGTCTTACTTTGCTGTAATCTGTGCGTGGTGAAATGCTTGCAAAGTGCCTTTGGCGGTCAAAGTGACTTCTTTACCCACGTGATCTGCGTGGTTTTTGCTAGTCATGACATATACTACTGTGTTACCAGAGGTAATGCTGTATGTGCCCTTGCTCTTATCTGCGCTTTCTTGCAAAATGCCGCTAAAAGTGACTTCTGGCTTAGCGGTCATGTCTGGCATTTCTGCCGAGCCACCTTTGTCTTGCATGGCGTCTGGAGCAGCGTCTACTGGGGTCAGCATGACATTGCTAAAGTTGGTAATGCTACCAGTGGCACTACCTTTTACCGCTTTGCCTACCAGTGCGCTCATATCGCGGCTGCTTTGGATATACACCATGCCACGGTTGCTGTCTACAACGTAGTTACCTTTGGCTGGGTTGGTAGAGGCCATAAGGGTACCGGTAAAGGTGACTGCGTCACCGGTCTGGCTTGTTGTGTCGCTTTTTGGTTTTGGTTGCTTGGCTGTGTCCGAACCTTCCATTTTGGCATCATCTGCCATTTTGTCTGCGTCAGCTTCCATGCTTTCGCTAGTTTCTGTGTTCTCTTTTTGGTCTTGCACGCCTACTTTGGCGGTATCCCGTGTTACAAAGTAGACAGCAATAATAATAACGACTATTGCGGCAACAATAAGGGCGTTCTTGTTGTCCTGAAAAAATCCTCCCGAACTCTTTTGACTGTTTGGCTGCATATGCATTTTTGTTAATACTACCTGTACCATTACAGGAAAAAAACTGTTAGTCAAGCGGGATTTATCAACAGCAACCGAAGACAAGGGCGGGTCTAACGTCTTCATGTCGT